>JANPJW010000225.1:0-4602 GCA_031425715.1 Chitinophagaceae bacterium
ACCTATCGTAAGGCTAAACATGGGTAGCAAAACAACATCTTTCGAGTTGTATCCTAATCCTTTTGCAAGCAGCTTTACAGCATCGTTTAGTGCAACAAGAACTGCAACTGCTACGCTGCAAATTCGCAGCATCAACGGCCAGGTATTGTACAACAAAACTATTGCGGTAACCAAAGGATTCAATGCTGTGCAGTTGAGCAATCTGCCTGCAATGCCAAAGGGTTTATACCACGTTACCATTCAAAACGAGGAGTTTAATTTCCAGGGTAAAATGCAAAAGCTCTAACATATTAAGGGGCGCCCCTAAGCCTCCATTAAGCTGCAATCTTTGTGATTGCAGCTTTTTTTGTGCCAGCAGGCAACAGGTTTTGGAGCTAAGCCAGCAGTGAGTTTCCTGGCTGAATGATTATTTTCGTGCAATGGCAATGTTAACTATTGAAAATTTGAGCAAAGTATGGGCAGGCAACGAGGTGGTAAATGACATTTCCTTTTCTGTGGAGGCTTCGCAACAAATGGCCATCGTAGGAGAAACAGGATCTGGTAAAACAACTTTGCTGAAAATGGTGGGTGGGCTCCTGCAACCCGACAGAGGTAACATTATTTTTAAATCAGAAAAAGTGCCGGGGCCCAATGAAGTCTTGATTCCCGGGCACCCAAAAATTGGATACCTAAGCCAGCATTTTGAACTGCGCAACAATTACAAGGTATATGAGATCATAGAAATGGCCGGCAAAATTGATCCTGGGGAAGCTGAAAAAATTCTTGCTATTTGCCAGGTGGCACATTTACAACAGCGATGGAGCGATGAATTGTCGGGAGGGGAAAGGCAACGAATTGCATTGGCAAGACTATTGGTTTCCCGCCCGGAATTACTTTTGCTGGACGAACCTTTTTCAAACCTGGATGCGGCACACAAACGACTTATTCAAAGTGTACTCAGGGAAATTTGCGGGGAGATGCAACTTACCAGCATCCTGGTTTCTCACGACGCTGCCGATGTGTTATCCTGGGCAGATACAGTAGTAGTGATGCAAAAAGGTAGCATTGTGCAAACAGGAACGCCGCAAGATATTTATAATGAACCTATCAATGATTATGTGGCCGGATTAACCGGTGACTATAATAAGATCGGCGAAGGGCATCCGCTATATCCTGGCGCTTCTGGCGAAGCTTCTAAACCTAAATTGTTTGTGAGGCCACAGGCAATCAAACTTTTGCCTGCTAACGGGGATGCCTTGCAGGGGGTAGTGGAACAGGTGCATTTTATGGGTAGCCACTTTCTATTACAGGTCTCGGTGGGGGAGCACACCGTCCTGTCCTATAGCCAGCAAAATATGTTTCCTGCGGGTAGTTTGGTGTCTGTGCAAGTTGCATGGTGAATCTGTTCTCATTCTTGAAAGTCAGATTAGCTAATGGTTTACATTGTATTTCTTCAATTCCCTCTCAACATTCAATTTGCTTAATTTTCCAGTTTGAAGTTTAAATAGTCTTATTGTATTTAAATAAGATCGCAGTTATCTTCTATAGTTTTTCCATAGGATGCTTCTTACATATTGCAATAAATGTATAACCGATTCGTTTTAAGCAAAACCGGGACAAAATTCAATGCATAAAAAAATATTTTGCAATCTGATCACATCGTCTCATAAAATCTAAGCACGCATCGGTTTGAGCTTCGCATCATTCGTCGTATTGCTCAAACCCCTGTTACTTTGAAAACAAAAGGGCAAAGACCTGTGATGGTCTTTGCCCTATATTTTTTAGAAGCGTGGTGAATGTTTGGTAATTCCGTTGTGTTACTTATTCATCGTTTCCTGGAAGTTATCAACACGCCCATCGGCTTTGTCTTTTTTGCGGCCAAGGATATACCCGCCTGCGGCACCAATGATACCACCTATTACGGCACCCTTACCTTTCTTGCTAATGACAGCGCCTGCCACCGCACCACCTACGCCACCAATGATAGCACCTTTTGCACCTTTACTCATACCCGTTTTTTTGGCGGGAGTTTCAGCCCCCGTTCCAGTTGTTGTGCCTGCGCCAGATGCGGTTTCTGTACCAGTACCTGCTGTGGGGGTAGTTTCTGCCGTAGGGGCAGGGGTTGGTAACGGAGTTGTAACAACCGGTGCTGTTGGGCTTGGTTCGTACACAGGCTGAGTATTATTGCGCACCGTTCTTGACTTTTGTGGAGCAACCCTTTTGGGTGTTGCAGGCCTGCTTGCCACATAGGGAGCGGCTTCTTCGGGCACTTCCTGCACAAGGGCAGCGGTGTCCGTATTAATGCTGGTCCTGTAAAGGGAATCGTTTAAGAAAACCATGTCCCTGGTTGTTTCTTCTTTTTTACTACTACAGGCAGAAAATATAACTGCAGATAAAAGGCTCACGGAAAGGAATATTTTTTTCATCGTAGGATGTTTTAGCTTTTTAAAAGTTTGATTGCTTTGCCTTTATTTTATTGGCCGCATGTATAATAGACCTGCAATGGTCACAAGTGTTTAAACAGATATTTGGCAGCACTGTTAAACAAAATACAAAGCTGGCCGGCTCCCAAACCTGGGTTTTACTTAAAGCAACCAGGTAAGAGCACACACAGATCGACCTGCAATCTCTGGCATTGTTCACTTTGTATTCTTTGTGCTCTTTGTGTGAAACTTGTTGCTTTTTGAGGTACCCTCTTTTAAAGGGATAAATAGTGTTTTATTTTTTCAACACCCCGTCAAATAGTTTGAGTATCCGCTTGTATTCGTCTGTCCAACTGCTGGGTTCTACAAACCCATGATCTTCCATAGGGTAGGAGGCAAGCTCCCAATTGTCTTTTTTCAACTCAATCAATCTTTGTGTAAGTTTAACTGCATCCTGGTAATGAACATTTACATCCAACATGCCATGGCAAATCAATAAGTGCCCCTGCAAACCATCTGCGTAATATAAGGGAGAGCTTTTACGATATGCAATGCTATCTGTAAAGGGCTCGTTTAAGATATTGGAAGTGTAGCCATGGTTGTAATTGGCCCAATCCGTAACGGGTCTAAGAGCCGCACCTGCTGCAAATACACCGGGTTTGGTAAACATGGCCATCAGCGTAATAAACCCTCCATAAGAACCACCATAAATGCCGATCCTGTTTTTATCAACGCCCAAACTATCCACTAAAAAGGCTGCGGCATCTACCTGGTCAGTGAGATCTTTGCCACCCATAAAACGGTAAATGCCGGTGCGCCAATCCCGGCCGTAGCCTGCACTTCCCCGGTAGTCAATATCCAGCACCGTGTAGCCTTCATCAGCCAGTAAATTGTGAAACATGTACTCTCTAAAATAGCTGCTCCACCATTTGTGCGCATTCTGCAAATACCCTGCGCCGTGTACAAAAATTACTGCAGGTTTGCTATTGCCGGCATTGGATGGTTTGTAAAGGCGGGCGTACACCCATGCTCCATCACTTGCTTTTATTTTCACAATTGCAGGGTCTCGCCAGGGGTAAGTTTTAAACTCATCGCTCTGCGCTTTGCTTGTTACCTGTTGTGGCTTTTTGCCCACCTCGTTTTGCTGCAGGAAGAGTTCTGTGGGTTTGTTGCTATAAGAGTAAAGGATGGCCATTGACTTTTCATCGGGCGATAAAAAAACTTCGTTGTTGCCCTCCATCATGGTGAGTCGTACCGCTTTGCCGCCTGCCACAGGCAATCGGTAAAAATGTCTTTCACCGGGGTGCACTTCGTTGGTAGTAATGTAAAAAAACTTCCTGTTGTTAGAAAGACTTACATCGCTCACTTCATACATGCCGGTACTGAGGACTTTTCTTTCGCCAGTCAAAATGTTCAAAGTATATAAATGGCTGTACCCGGTTACCTCAGATAAAAACCAACAATTGTTTTCGTCTATCCATCCCCTGGCAAAATTACCGGGACCACCTACCCAGGCTTCGTCCCGCTGCCTGTCAGCAAGTTTCAGCTTGCCACCCTCAGCTTGCCAGGTAGCCAGCCAGCGATCTTTGTTATCCAGCGAACGGATATCAACCAGTAGGGTGTGGCCGGTTGGCGACCAACTTGTATTGCTAAAATTCAAGACTCTCTGCACGGCCTTGTCATCCATTTTCTTACTGTATTCCTTTGCATAATCCGGCAGGTCCTGGAGGCCCGGCAGGTTGGATGTTTTTATAGGGATGAGTGTGTCTGCCTTGCGGTCGTACACAAATAACTCGGAGCTGCCCGCTTGCTGACCTACCTTGGTTCTTGCCGGAATATCAGTAGTAAAGCCACTCTCCGTAACGTAACTTGGAACGATGCTTCCCTGGTTGCTAGCGGCAGACTTGAAAAGACGAAAGCTTATAAAACGACCATCCGCACTAATGGAAAGATTCTGCAAATTTTTATCTTCAATATCAATCACTTTTAAAGAAGTTTCCCTCGGTAAATTTTTGTTGTAAGCATCTGTGGATTCTCTTTTTTCTTTGCGTTCCCGCAAAACGGCAAAGGTTTTCAATTGGTCCTGCCTGAGCCATTTTTCCTGGGCGTTTTGCGGGAACGCAAAGAAAAAAGAGAATCCACAGATGCTTACAACAAAAATTTACCGAGGGAAACTTCTTTAAAAGTGATTGATATTGAA
>JANPJW010000226.1:0-3382 GCA_031425715.1 Chitinophagaceae bacterium
AAAAGGTGACAATAATACGGTTCGTATTGACATAGATGGCAGGATGTACACGCCGCAGGAAATAAGTGCAATGGTATTGCAGAAGATGAAGAAAACTGCGGAAGATTACCTGGGACATGAAGTGACTGAAGCGGTGATTACTGTGCCTGCTTATTTTAATGATGCGCAGCGCCAGGCTACCAAAGAGGCCGGTGAAATTGCCGGTTTAAACGTTCGCCGTATTGTAAACGAACCAACCGCAGCAGCGCTTGCTTACGGTATGGACAAAAAAGGAAAAGACCAAAAAATTGCAGTGTTCGATCTGGGTGGTGGTACATTTGATATTTCTGTGCTGGAACTCGGAGACGGTGTTTTCGAAGTGAAGTCTACCAACGGCGATACGCACCTTGGAGGAGATGACTTTGATAAAGTGATCATGGATTGGCTGGCAGACGAGTTCAAAGCTGATGAAGCCATTGACCTGCGCAAAGATCCAATGGCGCTGCAACGTTTAAAGGAAGCTTCAGAAAAAGCCAAGGTAGAATTATCTTCTTCTTCTGAAACGGAAATAAATCTACCTTATGTGACCGCCGTAGACGGTGTACCTAAGCATTTGGTTAAAAAACTCACCCGTGCAAAATTTGAAGCCCTCGCTGATAAATTATTTGAACGTTGCCTGAAGCCTTGCGAAGCCGCCTTGAAAGATGCTGGCCTGAGCACATCACAAATAGACGAAGTTATTTTGGTAGGTGGTAGTACCCGTATTCCTAAAGTACAGGAAATTGTAGAAAAGTTCTTTGGCAAAAAACCAAACAAAGGTGTGAATCCGGATGAGGTTGTGGCGATTGGTGCTGCCATACAAGGCGGTGTTCTCACTGGTGAAATTAAAGATGTGTTGTTGCTAGACGTTACGCCGCTGGGCCTCGGTATTGAAACTATGGGTGGAGTAATGACAAGGCTGATAGATAGCAATACAACCATCCCAACCAAAAAATCTGAAACCTTTAGTACTGCCAGCGATAACCAACCTGGTGTGCAGATACACGTTTTACAGGGAGAAAGGCCAATGGCTTCTCAAAACAAAAGCCTGGGCATGTTCAACCTGGATGGTATCCCTCCAGCACCAAGGGGCGTACCACAGGTAGAAGTTATTTTTGATATAGATGCCAACGGTATCCTGCATGTAACTGCTAAAGACAAAGGAACTGGTAAAGAGCAAAAGATTCGGATTGAAGCCGGAAGCGGACTGAGCCCCGAGGAGATTGAAAAAATGAAGAATGAAGCCAAGGCAAACGAAGCCAGCGATAAATTGGAAAGAGAAAAAGTAGACAAGATCAACCAGGCAGATAGCCTCATCTTTCAAACAGAAAAGCAATTGAAAGAATACGGAGAGAAAATTCCTGCAGAAAAGAAAGGAGCTATAGAAACTGGTCTGGAAGAGTTGAAAGCTGCGCACAAATCGCAGGATGTTGCCCAGATTGACACCGCCAGTGCTGCATTGAATGCTGCCTGGACTGCTGCCAGCGAAGACATGTACAAGGCTACACAGGACGGTGCAGGTCAGGCTCAACCTGGTGCAGAAGGCGCAGCCCCTGCCGATGGAACTGCCGCCGGCGATTCGGAAAATGTAACGGATGCAGAATTTGAAGAAGTGAAATAAATTAATATATGTTAGCTAAAAGGCCGCTCCCAAAAGAGCGGTTTTTTTATGTGCTTACAACTGTGTGTTAACGTAAGCAAGGGCGAAAACCACCAGCCTCAGTAAAATTTACTGCCCCTTGCACCAAAATAACGCCTGATGAAATAAAACCCCGGCATCTACGTTAGTACTCCAACTCTGAAACAAAAACCACTCGTATATGCAAATTTTAAAAGCTCTTGCTGCTGTTACCGGAATCCTATTGTTGTTAGCCTCATGCTCCAGGTCTATTACCGTGCAACAGGCGGCATCAGGTAATTATAACAAGTGTCGGCCTATTCGCTAGAAATTTTTTTACAATGCTAAGTTGAGTCAACAGCCACCAAAGCCTGGTGGCTTTGTTGTGCCATCTTGCACCTGGGTTTTCATATAATACTTTACTGGTATCACTTTTGCAATGTTGTTAATATACCTAACCATCCCCTTTAATTAAAACAGCATTTATGAAAAAAGTAAGAAATGTGTCGCTGGTTTTGTTGCTAATGGCTGGCTTATCTAATTGTAAGCCCAAAGCAACCACCACTACTACGGCAGCCAACACTGCCAATGCCAGCTCAGCAGCCGACATGACCAAAGCTGATATTACACAAATCACCAACCGGGAAATAGCAAGTTGGGAGTTTGCTAAAACAAAGCAACTCGATAAACTCAAAGAGATCATGGCCGAAGACTACCAGGCATTTTTCGGGAAGTTGGTCATGAATAAAACCGAAGTGCTGCAGTCGTTTCAAAGCAGCAATGTAAATGCTTACCGGCTTTCAAACATCCGTGTAAAGAAAGTGGCAGACGATGTAGCCGTTATTTATTACGAGGCGCTGCAAGATGCTACCGATCCTGAAGGCGACAGGTGGGTGCCGCAAATAGCCGCTTCTACTACATATGTAAAAAGAGGCAATCAATGGTATTCGGTGTTTTACCACGAAACGCCCATCACCAGGTAAATTTGAAGTTTCTTCAAGTCATAACATAAAAAATGCCGGGCAACTGCCTGGCATTTTTTATAAATAGTATGGTATCACCTACATCAAATCCAGCGCAAGTGCAAATAAGGTAACATTAAAAGGAAGTATCATGGAGCAATACCCGCCAGCAACTGCATATACGCCAAAGAAAACTCCAACAGAGATAAAAAATAAAATCCAGTATAGGGCAGCCGATCTTTTCTTAGTAGTAGTCATGTTGTAATTATTTTTTGCAAATATAGCATACATGAAATAAACGCATCCAATTTCTGCGACAAAAACTTTTTAATAATTTAAAATACTCAATATGTAAATTGCGTACTCAATACACATTCATGATCTTAAATTTCTATGTTGCTTTCCGGTCGCTCCACGGCCAATCTGTTGCTGTAAAAATTATAACACCTACCAATACTGATGTTTCACACCCTGTTGAGCTACCCTTACATTATTTCAACGAGTCCTATTGGCACCTCAGCTTAAAAGCTGCTGACCTGGACATTGAGGACCAGCTGGAGTACAGTTACATTTTCAGGGACAGCAACACCGGCGAAACGAGAGAGTTCTGCAAAAACACGAAGCTGTCACTCAAAAAAGTTAAACATAAAAAGATTGATATCATTGATGAGTGGAGAGATGCTACCTTCTTTGACAATGTATTTTTAAGCAAACCATTTGCTACCGTATTCAACCTGCAAAAAGAAAAAATAAAGGTAGCAGATACCAAAAGCCCCACGCACCT
>JANPJW010000227.1:0-3092 GCA_031425715.1 Chitinophagaceae bacterium
GCATAATCGCAAGGCATATTGCCGGGGTTGATGAAAGGTGGAGAAATAATTAATCTTCCACCTGAAGCTTTTGATTTTATTGGAACTTTACTGCCCAGCAGAGAAATCTTTCCGGCTTGTTTTATTCCATCGATTACCAAATTCTTTTCCGGCCATTTGCTACAGATTACAAACAGTTCGTTACCATTAACCGTGTAATAAATGTTTTTTTGAGTGGTGTCAGCAGGCTTTTTATTCCATTGTTTTGTGCCGTAAATAGCCTCTCCATTTACCTTTAGCCAGGCTCCCATATCAAGAAGACGCTGCTGCATAATAACTGGTATTAAACCATCCGATGACGGCCCTACATTTAGCAGCAAATTACCGCCTCGACTAACCTGGCTAATGAGCAAATGAATAATTTGTGCTGATGTTTTATAGTCTTCAAGATTTTCTGCACGGTTGTATCCGTATGAGCCACCAATGCCCTGGCTTTCTTCCCACGGATGGGCACCGGTCATTTGATCTTCAGTACCCGAATATTCGCTGCTGTAGAAGTCGCCATGTTTGCCATGAGCATCTTTTCCCCAGCGGTCGTTAACCACTACTTCATCTTTATTGGGAGCGTTGTTATACAACCAAGACAGGAACGATTCACTGCCCCAATAGGTTGACGTTTCGTCCCACGAACCATCAGAAAAAATAATAGAAGGTTTGTAATTGGTGACCAGTTCTTTTAGCTGTGGGATGATGTGTCCCTTAATATAATTATCTGCAGGAATTTGGTATTTACCAACTTTTTCAAAAGGTAAATAAGGATTTGCTTTACGGGATGGAGGCGATGTTTCCCACTCAAGCAGCGAAAAGTAAAGCCCCATTTTTAATCCTTTATTTCTTACAGCAGTAGTTAAATCGCCAACCAGATCTCGTCTGGGGCCAACCTCCATACTGTTCCAGTTTTTTGAGTAGGTATTTGTTGCCGGCCACAGGCAATAGCCATCATGGTGTTTAGAGGTAAGTACCACATATTTTGCTCCTGCCTTTTCAAAAAGATCGGCCCATTGATCGGGGTTGTAAAGTTCTGCCTTAAACAAAGGAGCAAACTGCCGGTACTCAAAGTCAGCACCAAAAACACGGTTATGAAAATCCTGCCCTGCCCCTGACTTGTTCATCACATCAACCTGATACCATTCGGCATAAGAGGCATAACGTTCTTTGCCAACAGGCCGGTACGCAGGAACGGCATATACTCCCCAATGAACAAATATGCCAATCTTGGCTTCATTAAACCATTTGGGCATTGGACGTTGATCAAGCGATTTCCAGTTTGGTTCATAAGTTTGAGCATTGGTACTTAAAACAATTGATAAAAAAATTCCTGTAATTATAATTTTAAGATCTTTCATTTGTTGAATATAAATTGATACAGGTTAAATGAAGGCCTACTTGTTTTCATTGTTACGGACAGTGCTGGCATTATTCTGATAAGGATAATTGAATGGCACTTGTTTCAATAATTTTAATTTCCCTTTAGCAAAGCCATACCATCCATTTGGTTTTACCTGGCCGCTGCAATGCTTCCCTTTTATGGTTAGATGTACAGTATGTACAAGCGTATCAATGCCTGCAAGCGCAAGGCAGTTGCCAGCTTTATCTGTCATTACTTTCACTCCGGCAGTGGATCGGAAAATTTCCCGGTTATTAAAGTACCCGGTTAGCTGTCCGTTTTTTTGTACAAGTTTATAACTGCCGTTACTCAGTTTTTGGGTGTAGGCGTATTCTTTAGCGGCAGGCAAACCATTAAAATGTATGGTATCGTTTTTAGGATAAACACCATACAGTCTTGAGTAATACTCCAACACAGATAAAATGGTGGGGCCATACCCATCCGCTCCGTTTTGTGCGCCGGTAAAGGGATCGAACTGTTGCGTAAATTTCTTGCTATGCACTACGGCGTTGAGCAATTTTTTTCCAATTAAAGTTACCTCGGCAACATGGCCATAATTTTCCAGGGCAGTTATGGCACGCTGATAGGTTAGGCCTTCGGGCTGGCCGCTCCAATTATTGAATGATATATTTCGGAAATACGGATCATTGGCGGCTATGCTGGTCAGGGGCACTTTTGTCCAGAACTCAGCCGGGTTTAGTAAGTGATGTTTTATAAAACCATCTGCCATAGCCTGCGTCATGCTACCAAAATACATTGCCCTAAGATTATTATGGGTAAGGCTGGGTACAATCTGATTGAATTTATCCCTGTAGAAATAAGCATTTTTTTTAGGCACCCAAAGATACTCGTTCATTTTGTTGCGTACTATTTCAGCTTTGCTGCGCCAGTATTTTTCATTTCCGTTTTTAATGATCCCCGAAATCTTAGCCAGTACATCCCGGCAGGTATAGGAATAGCCCATCACATCAATGGACTCTACCGGCATGGGATTTTTTTCGTTTTTATAGTCTTTAGCATGGGAGGCTGGCCAGTATTTTTTTATAAAATTGGTATCGTTTGGAATGTTGCCTGCTACAGGTGGATAGTTGAAAGGCCATGCAAACGGGGAATAATCATAACGAATGAGAAAATCTTCGCCACTATCTGTTTGGGTCCATGCTTCCAAACAACCATCGCCATCTGAGTCACGGTACTTCCACAAATACGTATCATAAGCCTCAAAGGAGTTGTAGAGCAAATTGAGATAAGCCGTATCCTTATCTAACAGGTAATAAAGTTCAAGTGCCGGCCCCGGTACAAAAAACCCCTGCAGGGTTTCGGAGAAAAGCCCAAGGTATCCATCGTCTGCTTTTACTAAATCGGTAAGGCCCCAAATATTATTATTCATAGGGATGATCATGCCGGGCACCCGCCCACTTTCGGCCTGGTGTTTTAGAAAAATGGCCACATTGTTATAAGCCACTTCCAGGTTTCTTTTGGCATACATCACACCACCCATGGGTTGTGTTTCTACCCACACAAAGGGGTATTCCCCACCCTCCACCAACACTTTGTAATTGGGTGAAAATACCCGTACATTGTCAGCAGCTTTCTTTTCAGCCAGGTCAAATAAATTTTGTAACGAGGTATCTGTTGTGGAAAATATTACCTGATTGGCTTTACC
>JANPJW010000228.1:0-4540 GCA_031425715.1 Chitinophagaceae bacterium
AAGCAAAGCAATTCGCAATTTATTGCCGGGCGTTACTCCTACACCAATTCCAAAACCAGCAAAAGCTTTTTTGCAAATGTGTTTGTACAATCAGCCAGCAACTATATTTCTAATGCAACCTTTATTGCTGCACAGGATTCTACCATTCAGCAAGGCATTGTGCTTAAAAAAGGATCGCAGTTGAGCAAACCCGTAAACCTGGATGGTTACAAGAGCTTACGCAGTTTCTTTACTTACAGCATGCCTATCAAAGCCATTAAAACTACCCTGAACGTAAACACTGGCTTTAGCTATTCTAAATTACCAGGCCTCGTGAATAATGCAACTACCACAACAGACAACTATGTTTACAATGGAGGAATCGTATTGGCCAGTAACATCAGCGAATATGTAGATTTCAATATCAATTACACGGCAAACTTTAATGATGCAAAAAACTCTTTCAATGCCAATTTGAACAACAGATTTATCAACCAGTCTACAGGCGCTGCCGTTAACTTGCTTAGCAAGAGTGGTTGGTTTGTTCAAAATGATGTAAGCAATCAAACCTTCAGCGGGCTGAGCGAAGGGTTAAACCAAAGCTTTTGGTTGTGGAACGCAGCCATTGGTAAAAAGTTTTTAAAAAACAAAGCGGGGGAGTTGAAACTCTCTGTGTTTGACTTGCTGAAACAAAATCAAAGCATTTCCCGAACAGTTACTGAATCGTATATACAGGATGTGCAAAGCCAGGTGTTGCAGCAATACTTCCTGCTCACTTTTACCTACAACGTTAAAAACTTTGGCACAGCCAAGGCTCCGGCAAGAGGAAATATAGATGGAGAAGGCGGAAGGAGAATGGGTGGACCAGGTTTTTAAAATTCAGGCATGCTTGAATTTCAGTAGTGCAAATGCTTAACTTTAAGCCCAACACAAAAATGATTTTTTGAAGCAGCCAGATTCTATTGAAAAAAATAACAATGCTGATCCATACATATTTAAAGACATCGTAGATCAATGGCAGAACATGGTATACAACACTGCCTTAAGCATAGTGCAGGTTGCCGCAGATGCTGAAGATGTAACACAAGATGTATTTTTAGATGTTTACGAAAAGCTGCCTTCATTTAGGGGAGAGGCGCAACTCTCTACCTGGATTTACAGGATAACAGTGAACAATGCATTGGATTTCGAAAAGAAGAAAAAGAGGCAGAAAAATGGGGGATTGTTCAGGCAAATATTCAAGATAAGGGACGAAGACGAACCCGTAAACTTTAACCACCCGGGTGTGCTGTTAGATAATAAAGAGAAAGCGGCTGCATTGTTTAAGGCTTTAAAGAAATTACCCGAAAACCAGCGGGTGGCTTTTACGCTTCATAAAATTGAAGGGTTGCCTTACCAGGAAGTGGCAGCCATCATGAATACGAGTTTGTACGCTGTTGAGTCGCTGATGGCAAGGGCCAAAGCCGGGTTAAAAAAAACACTGGAACAATTTTACCAATCAGAAGCCTAATTTATATCATGGATAATCACAAGCTTGCCAAACTTATAGATGAAACGATCGATGCAATGGACGGTGCTGAAAGAGCTACACCCGCACCGTTTTTATTAACACGCCTGCACGCAGCTCTGAGGCGGGAGGAAGTTTCGTATTGGGAACGCATCACTGTATTTCTTTGCCGGCCGGGTGTAGCCGTAGCAGCGGTGTTGCTGGTGCTCGTACTCAACTTTTTTATGTACACTTACAGCAAAGCCAGCCAGGGCAATTTTCAAACGATCGTTACCGGTGCAGACGAATACTCCATGATAAACCCGGCTGCATTATTTGATATCGAAAACACTCAGCCATGATGATCAGGCCTAAAAATAGTAAAACACTTTTGGTAATCATTGCGGTATTGCTGGCGCTGAATATAGCTGGTGTCATCTTGTTTTTTGCAAAAACGCCCTCGGGCAAAAGAATGAGTTACAGCGAGCAGCGCAAAAATGCCATGGAAAATTTTCTAAAAAATGATTGCGATTTCTCGGCAGCGCAGCTTGTACAATACGATAGCCTGGCGGAAAGGCAGAGGAAAGAAATGCAACCCATTTTTGATGAGTTAAAAAAAGAAAAAGAACAACGCATAGAAAATCTTACGCAGGGACAGTTTACCGATACTGCTATAGCTTTGGCAGTAAACAAAACCTTGGTAAGACAGCAGGAGGTAGAAACCAAAATGCTTTTACAGCTCAGAGATGTTCGCCAGCTTTGCAATGAACAACAAAAAGTAAAGTTTGACAGGAGCCTGCCCAAAATGTTTGCCCGCAGGGCGGAGAAGACTAATAAAAATTAATTGCTGGGAAGTAGCCGGTAACAAGGATAAACAATAGTCTTCTTACTTTTACTGGCCGACTTTTATAAATCTTCAACATAGCGGAGCCGTTTAGCCTTCACGCTCCTCTTTCGCAATATCTAGCAGTACTCTATCAATCGTCTCCTTCAATGTTTCGTAAGGAGTAAATCCACGGGCCACCATGGTAAATTTCAAGTCGTCGGTTTGGATAAAAACACAAGGGTACCCGGTTACCTGCAAATGCTTCACCATAGAAAATTCATAGTAAGCCATTTCCTTGTATTCCTCGCTGTGTAATTTGCCAAAGAACATTTCCTCTTGTATGCTGTACTTTTCCAGCAGGTGCAGGTACGCCTGGTCATCGGTGAGGTCTCTGCCTTCTGCATGCAAAGATTTTTGTAAATCCCCTGCAAACTCTACCGCTCTATCCGGATAAATTTCTTTAAAAATACACATCGCAATGGCGGGATTTTCCGAATTGGGGTACCAATCGCTGTCATCAGGATTGTTGATATGCCAGAGGTAATCCTGGCCAAATTTGATCCCCGTTAACGCTTCTACATTTTTATAAGCACTGGCAATATAGCCGGCCGTAGCGCTAATGTGCACCGGTTTTTCCGGCAATACCATCCCTCCGCTCAACACATCTACATCAAAGACTTCCTGGTATTCGTCCGCAATTTTTTGAATGACGGGGCTAAACCCATAACACCATCCACAGTAGGCATCATAGCAATATATTAAAGCGGGCTTCAGCATAATTTCGATTTTAAAATGTAAACAGCCCCGCCATCTGGCGGGGCTGCAAATTTATACCTTAAGGCCAACTTATTTTCGGGTAAACTTTATTTCCATCATCTTAAACTCTTTCCCATCAGGCCCGGCACCATACATGGACATTACCTGCGTGTTGTTGTCCACAATTGTAAACGTCTCTCTTACATCCATCTCTTTTCCTGTACCGCTTGATGGATCTACGCTTTTACCAGAGAACGCTATTGTTTTGCTGGCTTCGTCCCAAGGGCCCTCCATTTTCATTAAGCCGGTACCCATATTATCAATCCAGGTAGATATAAAAACCTTTCGGGCATTGTCATAAGCCAGCGTGCTCATGCCTTCAAAAGGTTGGCCCATCATAGAGCCTGTGTGGTTGCTCACCTGGTAACGCCCACCCATGATCGTTTTATTAATGGCGGTTGATTTGCTAATTTCCGGAGGAGCCCCGGGTGCTTGCCACATGCTTACTTCGCCCGTCCAGCTACCATTCCAACTCTGCATCATCTTGTGCACATCACCCGGAGTCATGTAAGCCATCCAGTTTTTCATGATCGTGGCAGAATCTAAGGGCGGCGTAACCATTTCTTCTGGCTTGCTGGCAGACATGCTGTTGGTGCTGGTATCATTAAGACTGCTGGTTACTTCTTTGTTAGTTTTGTTTTCTGTGCAGGCCAGCAACAGCATGAAAGCAAAACAAGAAGCGATCAATATTTTTTTCATGTTTATATATTTCCCGGCAAAGTAGACATTTGAGTAAACAAATGCAATAGCCTTGCATAGAAATTCTGCTTTACTATAGCGGAAGCTTAGTGAGCCTCCAGCCAGTTGTTACCAAAGCCAAGCTCTGCATCGGTTGGCACTTCATTGGGCAGTATCATGGCAGTTTGCATACAGTTCAAAATAAGTGGCTTAATGGCTTCCAGTTCTTCTTTTAATACGTCGAACACCAATTCATCATGAACCTGCAGCAGCATCTTACTTTTAAAAGTTCCAGCCTTCAACTCTTTATCAATCTTTATCATGGCCAGCTTTATCATATCGGCAGCCGTGCCTTGAATGGGCGAATTGATGGCATTTCGTTCCGCAAAACCACGCACCGTAAAATTGGCACTATTGATATCCCGCAACCAGCGCTTGCGCCCCATCAGTGTTTCTACATAGCCATGTTCTTTGCAAAAGTTGATGGTATCGTCCATATACTTTTGAATGTTCGGAAACTCCAGCTTATAATTATCAATGATCTCCTTGGCTTCAGCCCTTGGAATAGAAAGATTCTCTGCAAGGCCGAAAGCTCCCTGGCCGTAGATGATTCCAAAGTTTACACTCTTGGCTTTGTAGCGCATTTCCTTGGTCACTTCTTTTTCGTCAATCTTAAATATTTTGGCTGCGGTTGCGGTATGAATATCCCGCCCTGTTTTAAAGGCATCGCACATATTTACATCGCCGCTGATGGC
>JANPJW010000229.1:0-9338 GCA_031425715.1 Chitinophagaceae bacterium
AAATAAACCGGCTGCAGTAACACTACTTCTATCCGTGGCTCCATGATGCATTACTTGCTGCTGTACAAGTGAGTGACTCCGCAAGTTTGACGAGGGAGCCACAACCAAAGCTGAACATAGTTACTGCAGCCGGCAAATAAAAAATTAAAACTGGGCGCTTATCCCAACCGTATAATTAGCTGCACGACTGTTGTAGCCCGGTATATCAAAATATTGTTGATCGGTGATATTGCGCAAGTCGGTAAATACCCGAAATTGTTTGGTAAACTGGAATGCTGCATAAAAATCTACTGTATAATATTGGGGCATTGCCGCCGGGCCTGCATCATACTCGCCTTTTATTCTTGAGCCTACAAAACGAAAATTGGGTGCCAGCGTCAGTCCCTTCACGGGCTCTATATTAAGCGAGCTGTTGAAAGTGAAGTTGGGTCTGCGGTAAAGGTTTTTAATCTTTACATTCTCATTCTCGCCATCTCCATCTACATAAGTAACATTGCTTACCCACTGGCCGATTTTTCCGATGGCTATGCTGCTTTCTATTTCAAATCCAAAGTCGTGTTGTTCATCCCTGTTGATGTATTGGCTGTTGTAATTCTGATCGGTATAAAAAACAATTACATCTTTTATGTCTCTTTTAAATGCTACGAGGCGCAGGGAATTTTGTTTGTTGTTACTCAAAGATTGTACGCCTATTTCGTAATTATTGCTTTTTTCCGGTTGCAGATCTTTGTTGCCATACTCACTGTAAAGCTGGTACAAAGAGGGCACCCTGTATGCAGAAGAAAGATTTACAAATACCCTGGTGTTTTCGTCTATGTTGTAAGAGGGGTTAAAGGAAGCTGTTACATTGTTGCCATAGATGCTGTGATTGTTGTAGCGCACACCGGCTTCTACATTAAAATTGTGGTAAGCCAGTAAAGAAAGCGAAGCGTAGGCTGCATAGTTGGTCGTTTTTGCAGAATCGCCGAGGGCCGTTGCAAAGGGACCAAAACTGCTGAGGCTCAAATAAGACTGTTCTGTTTTATTGGCCATGCGCTGCGCACCCGCCACCAGCGATAGTTTATCGGCCAACTTTATATTGCCATATAATTCTGATACAAAAGAAAAACCTTTATACTCGCCCCTGGCAAATTTTGCAAAACCCCCTACACTTGCACTGTCATCTTTCAACAAGCGTTCTGTGTTGATGTAGGTATTTACAAAATGTAAGGACGCTTTTTTACCGGCATAATTTATCGCCAGGCTATTGATGAGATTGCTGTTTTCGTTGGTGTAATCTTTATCGTCTTTAAATGCTCCTGCATCTAAACCCGTATTGTATGTACCATAATTTCCGGTGTAACGGATATCAAATTTGGGATTAATACGGTAGCCAAGATTTGCCTGGAAATTATTCTGGATAAATTTATCATCATCAAAGTTCTTGATACCGGTACTGTCGTATGCACTGGAAAAACCTTTGCTATTGGTATAGCCATATTGAAGGTTATACGTAAAATTATTTGCTCCGCCGTTGAGGCCTGCATTGGCTTTAAAAGTTTGATAACTGCCATAGGAGAGCATGGCATTGGGAGTGGGTTTTTGCGCAGTTCCTTTTTTGGTGATGATATTGATTACACCTGCCACGGCATCGCTTCCCCATAAAGTACTTTGTGCGCCCTTTAAAATTTCGATGCGTTCTACCTGTGCAACGTTTATATTATTGAGGTCAAAATAACTGGAGATGTAGGAAGGATCTGCCACGGGCACACCGTCCAGCAAGATCAACGTGTTGCTGGTAGCAGCACCGCGGAGGTAATAATCCTGGTTGCTACCCAGGTTACTGTTGGCGCCATTTACAAACACACCTGCCTGGTAATTCAAGATTTCTGTAATTGTTTTACCTGCATTGCGCTGCAGGGTTGCCTGGTTTATCACCGTTACTACTTTACCTGTTTGCGATTGCTTAACAGATGTTTTGGTGGCAGTTACCACTACTTCATCCATGGTTGTACTGTCTTGTTGCGCATACGATTGACTACTGAAAATTACAGCAGCCACAACAAAAATTTTCTTTTTCATTTATAGAAAATGTTTTTTGTAACTGCTTTCGTGGAAAAATGATCACTGGTAATTGTAAACAGCAACCTGAAATATAAATGCCTTACAGCGCTTACACTCCATGCCTTTCACCCGAAAGCCGTGAATGATTAAAATGATACCTGGCAGGTCTTCTGGCTTGGCTTCTGTTGAACACCTTCCCGCCATTAATAGCAGTGGTATGAAGATTCAACAAGTGAATGGTAAAAGGCAAACGGTAGAAGGTAAAAGGTAGACGCTCAAACTAAACAGAGTTTCACCTTTTGCCTTTGACCTTTAACCTCTTTCCTTCCTGGGCCTTACAGCTACGGGGATAGCGCCGGATTTACACCGGACTTCCCTTTTAATCCCATCCCGATTGTTATCAGGGAGAGAACCAAATTCATCGCAAATGTAGGGAGGAATAAGCATGGCCAAACAAAATTATATTTGCGGTTACCAACGTAGGTTCCAATTTATCCCTATCTTTTAATTATGACTGCAAAGAATCAAAAGCTAAACCTGTTTTCTCTCACAATGATTGTTATTGGTTTCGTGATAGGGATGGGCATTTTTAGAACGGCTGCAACCAGTGCAAAAAGTGCCATTGACCCATCGGTATATTTCAGCGCCTGGGCAATTGGTGGTTTGGTGGCACTCTGTGGTGCCTTAACCTATGCCGAGATTGGTAGCCGCTACCCGGTAACCGGCGGCTATTACAAGGTTTTTGCAAAAGCCTACCATCCCAGTATTGCCTTTGCTATTAATTGCCTGATACTGGTGAGCAATGCAGCCAGTGTGAGCGGTGTGGCACTTATTGGCAGTGGGTATCTATTAAAATTATTTCCCGGCCAATGGACGGATATTGATAAGGCGTTACTCAGTTCGGCGGCTATCCTGGTTTTTTACTTTATTAATTTAAAGGGATTAAAGACGAGCTCTATGGCGCAAAATATTTTAATGATGATCAAGATTTGTATGGTCATTGTTTTGATATCAGCATTATTTTTTCCGGATAAGTATGCAGTAGAAACAGTTGTCAGCACCGCATCAGAACCGGCAGCAGCTTTTACCTGGGTAGATTGGATGCAAAGCCTTGGCGTTAGTCTCATTGCGGTTTCGTTTACTTATGGCGGCTACCAGCAAACCATTAACCTGGGCAATGATGTGCAGCAACCATCGAAAAATATTCCGAAGGGAATTTTTGTAGGTATCATAGTCGTCATCGTATTGTACATGCTGGTAAACCTTAGTTATTTTAACGTAGTTGGTTTTAACCAGATGAAGAATGAAAGGGAAATCGCCTACCTGGTGATCGACCGCATTTTTGGTGGTGCTGGTGCATCCGTTTTTGCAGCCTTCCTGTTCCTTGGCGTCCTGGCATATGTAAACGGTTCGCTGCTAAGCAACCCCCGGGTGATGTACGCCATGGGCGAAGACGGCAGCCTGCCAAAACTCTTCTCCGTACACAATAATAAAACCAACGTAACCACTTTTTCCTTAACTATTTTTTCTGCAATATGTATTGTGATATTGTATTTTTCGCAGGAGTTTGAACGCATACTTAGTTTCACCATTTTCCTGGATAGCTTCGGAATGATATTGAGTGCGGCAACTATTTTTTGGTTTCGAAAAAAGACAAAACAGCTGGATGATACAGGCATTTACAAGATGAAGTTATTTCCATTGATGCCCGTAGTTTTTATCCTGGCGTATTTGTTTGTTGGTATCAGTATTACCATTGCAGATCCGTACGCAGCGCTAACAGGGTTGGCGGTTTTAGGCGTATTTATATTGTTGTATTTTTTTACCAGAAAAATGAGAGGGGCTAAAGCCCCGGGGGAGAGAGATGACATAGATTCCCCGGCCTAAAGGCCAGGGCAATTTACAAAGGCCAGGACAATTCACCAAGGCCAGGGCAATTCATGAAGGCCAGGGCAATTCACTAGGGCCAGGGCAATTCACCAAGGCCAGGGCAATTCATAAAGGCCCGTGCAATTCAAGAAGGCCATGGCAATTAATAAAACCGGTGCTATTCACAAAAGCAGGCAATTTATAAAACATGGCAATTTATAAATGCAACATCCATGAATGCCCAGGGGCTGCTGAACTGCACAAGAGCTCATAATTTTAAATGGACTGAAGAATTTAATGTACTCGTAAAGGTCTGTAGGCTTCTGAAGTGCACAAGGGTTCACCCTTTTTAACGGATCTATAAATTTTATGCACTCATGAATTACCGCCGGAAAATTGAATTGCAAGGGCTCATAATTTTGTTTGATCTTATGAATTTAATTTGCTTTTGAATTGCCCCCGGCTTCAGCCGGGGGCTGCATTGAATAAATTTTTGCGGGGCTTTAGCCCCTTCTATAAACCTATCTCATGGACATTTCTTACATCATCAACGAACTGGGCGAAGAAAGAGCAAACTATTTTAACGCCATAGCACCGCCCATTATTCAAAGCAGCAATTTTGCCTTTACAACGGTAGATGAAATGCGCAGCGCTTTTGCCGATGAATACAGTACCTACCTCTACAGCCGGGGACTAAACCCTACCGTAGATATTTTAAGAAAAAAACTGGCGGCCTTAGATGCAGCGGAAGATTGCCTTGTTTTCAACAGCGGGGCGGCGGCTATTTTTGCGGCAGTACTCGCCAATGTAAAAGCCGGCGATCACATTGTGAGCGTGCGCAAACCCTATACATGGGCTCAAAAAATGTTCAATGATATTTTGCCAAGGTTTGGCGTAACCACCACTTATATAGACGGCACCCAAATAGAAAATTTTGAAAGAGCCATTTTACCCAACACCACCCTCATTTATTTAGAGACGCCCAACAGTTGGGACTATGCGCTGCAAGACATGGTGGCTGTAGCAGAACTGGCAAAGGCAGAAGGGATCGTTACCGTTTGCGATAACAGTTATTGCACACCTATTTACCAGCGGCCTGTAGAAATGGGCATTGACCTCAGCCTGCAATCTGGCACCAAGTATATTGGCGGGCATAGCGATGTATTGGCAGGTGTACTCAGTGGAAGTTCGGCTATGATCAGCAAAATCTTTAACAGCGAGTATATGAATATCGGTAGCGGCATTTCTCCCTTTAATGCCTGGTTGCTCATTCGTGGGCTGCGTACTTTGCCTATGCGCTTGCAGCAAATAACCCAAACTACCGGGCAGGTATTGACTTTCCTAAAAAATCATCCGCAAGTGGAAGAGGTAATTTTTCCATTCGATGAGGATTTTAAGCAATATGATTTGGCCAAACAACAAATGCAGGGAGCCTGCGGCTTGCTCACTTTTATTGTAAAGACAGAAGATGTAATGCAGATTGAACAATTTTGCGAAGCACTGCAGCATATCCTCATGGCCGTAAGTTGGGGCGGGCACGAAAGCCTGATTATACCAAGGTGTTCTGCTATTAAAAGGGAGCGTTTTAATGCAGCCAACAGGGAACATAGAATGCTGAGGTTATACCTGGGGCTGGAAGATGCCGGGTATATCATAAAAGATTTGGAGAGAGGATTTGCTGCCATTGGTTAATTTGCAACAAAATCACTTATATCAGCCGCTCATAATATTAGCGCATGCTGCTAACATCACAACCAATATTTTTGACAAATGCGCCTTATCATTTTACTAACGGGCTTTGCCCTTTTTAATCAGACTACCGCTTCTGCCCAGCAACAATGGAATTTAAAAACCATTGTGGAGCATGCCATGGCAAATAATATTGGCGTAAAGCAAAGCGAAGTGCAGGCAAAAATTACCGCACTCACCTATAAGCAGAGCAGGCTTTCTCAATACCCCAACCTCACTTTTAACGGTAATACAAGTGTAAACAATGGTAACAACCAGGACCCGGTTACGTTTGCAAGGATTAACCAAACCTTTCTTACCGCAGGTATGCAGTTGCAAACCAGCGCTGATGTTTTTAATTTTTACAGCAAACGCAATACTATTCTTGCCAACGAGTGGGAACTGAAAGCGGCCATAGCCAATGTGGGAAAAATAAAAAATGACATTGCGCTTAGCGCTGCCAATGCTTACCTGCAGATATTGCTCGCCATGGAGCAGGAAAAAATAACCCTGGTGCAGGTAGCACAAACTAGCGAGCAGTTGAGAACTACCCGCAAGCAAGTTGACGCCGGAGCCTTACCAGAATTAAATGCCGTGCAACTGGAAGCACAGCTTGCATTGGACAGTGTAAATTATATTACTGCCAAGGGTAATGTTACACAATCCGTATTGGCACTGAAAGTTTTTATGAACATAGATGCAGCGGCGCCATTTGAGGTTGATACGCCACCGGTGGAGTCTATACCGGTGGAAGCCATTGCAGACCTGCAGCCTGAAAATGTTTATGCACTGGCGCTCAGCAACCAGCCACTACAGCAATTCAACGCTTTTAGGCTGAAGGCGGCAGAAAAAAATAAGGCCGCTGCAAGAGGATCTATGTATCCCAGCCTTTCTGTTTTTGGCGGGGTGGGAACAAACTATCTTGCTTTTTCTAAAAGACCTATTTATGCCCAAACCCCCACAGGCACTTTTACCCCTACAGGTTTAACGGTAGATATCAACAACACCATCTATGATGTAAAGACGCCAGATTTTGCCCGGGGCAATACGATTGGTTTTATCAGGCCGAGTGCTTTCTCCACTCAGTTTGGCGATAACCTGAATCAGAGCGTGGGCCTGGGTTTATCCGTTCCTATTTTTAATGGGGGAAATCTGCGCACCAATTACGACAGAAGCAAATTGAATATTACAAGCCTCGAATTGGTAAAACAACAAGACGACCAAAAACTCAAACAAGATATTTACCAGGCTTACAATGCTGCAGTGATAGCACTTGAAAAGTTCAATGCTTCTGCAAAATCTGTTGCCTCCTCAGAACAAACCTATACATTCGCCAACAAAAGATTTGGCGTGGGTATCCTTAGCACTTTTGACCTGATAACCACACAGAATAGTTTACTCAGGGCAAAACTGGAGTATACCATTAACCGTTTTGATTATGTGTTTAAAATGAAAGTGCTGGAATTTTATAAAGGCCAGGGATTGAAGTTGTAAGCAGGGTGAAAGGAGGAAGGTGAGAGGAGGAAGGTGAAAGCCTGAGAGGTTGAAAGAAGATAGGACGGAGTGAACTTAGAGAGGTGGATAGTGAAAGGTGAATAGTGAAAATTAAAAATGCAACAACAACACAAGAAATATAAAAAACGAATGCGAAGTTCCTGTCTAATTTAAAAAGAGGAATGAGCTGAGGTAAACAAGATCAAATATGAACAAAACTACAAAGTGGGTATTGATAGGTACAGGAGCATTGGTGGTACTACTGGTAATACTTTCTAAAACGGGTGTATTTGGCAAAGCTGAAGGCACCAAGGTAACGGCCGAAAAAGTAGCCGTGCGCACCCTGATTGAAGTAGTAAACGCCAGTGGTAAAATATACCCCGAGGTAGAAGTGAAGATAAGCCCCGACATCAGCGGTGAAATAACAGAGCTTACCGTGCAGGAAGGCGACACCGTAAAAAAAGGCCAGTTACTGGCACGCATATACGCAGATGTATACAATATTCAGCGAAACCAGGCTGCAAGCGGCGTGGCCCAAAGCCAGGCGCAGGTAGACAACTCACGTGCAGCTTTAGATGCCTTAAAAGCACAGATGGAACAGGCTCAGCGTACATACGATATGCAAAAAAGATTATTTGACGATAAGGTGATCAGTATGAGCGAATTCAATATTGCTGATGCCAACTATAAAACTGCGAGGGCCAACTACAATGCAGCACAGCAAGGCATTCGTGGTGGACAAGCCAGTGTGCAGAGTGCCCGCCAAAACCTGGCAAAGGCCAACACAGATTTAGGCCGCACGGCCATAGTGGCTCCCATGGACGGTGTTGTAAGTTTATTGAATGTGAAGAAAGGTGAAAAAGTAGCCGGTAATAGTTTTAATGTGGGTACAGAAATGCTGCGTATTGCAGATATGGCTAAAATAGAAATAAGGGTAGATGTAGGCGAAAATGATATTCCTAAAGTAAAACTCGGTGATAGCGCCCTGATAGACATTGATGCCTACAGCGGCCGCAAGTTTAAAGGATTGGTAACGCAAATAGCCAGCAGCAACACAGGTGCATCCAGCATGACCAGCGCCGCAAGCACCAGCACCGATGTTACCCAATATAAAGTATATGTACGCCTGCTGCCAGAGAGCTATACCGACCTTTTGGGCAAAGGAAGTTTTCCCTTCAGGCCCGGTATGAGTGCCAATGTAGATATTCAAACACGCACGCAGGCAAATGTGCTAAGCGTACCCATCAATGCCGTAACCACACGTGACAAAGGCGACACTTTAGACGTGAAGGCATCCAAGAAAACAAAAGAGGCTAACACCGATGCCGTAATGAGTAGTGGTAATGTAGACGACCTGGATGTGATCGTATTTGTAAGAGATTCTGCCAGCAAAGTGAGCATGGTGAAAGTAACCACGGGCATCCAGGATTTAAATCATATTGAAATAATTAGTGGTTTGAGAAAAGACCAGGAAGTAATCACCGGCCCTTATGATGTGGTGAGTAAAACTTTGAAAAATGGAACCAAGGTAAAAGTGGTTGATAAAAAAGACTTGTTTGAAAAAAAGGACTAGCCTTTAGCAAACCAAAATTGTCCTGAACAATATTTTAACCGGCTGTCTCAAATAGGAAAGTTTCACACAGCGAAACAAAATAGGCAAAGAAACAACGATTGGTTTCAAACCAATTCCTTGTACACTTTGTAATTGTTTCTGTGAAATGCCCTGCCTTTTGAGACAGCCTTTTTTTAGCTAATTGAATATCATACTGTGAATATAAGATATTGCTTCGTCGCACTTACCTTGTTACTTGGTGGCACGGCCTTCAGTCAAAGCCCCAGGTTAAATGTGGCAATAATCAACAGCAGCAACGATGCCCCTCCGATTGGTACCATCGTTTTATACAGCCTGCCAGACAGTTTGCTTATTGGCACCAAAACCATCAAAGACAAACAATTCTTTGAGGTAAATAAAAGGCAGTCATATTATTTAAAACTAACAGCCTCCGGCATGCAGGCCATCCAGGAAAGTGTTACCGTACAAGACAGCTCGGTGTCAGTAACGCTTACCTGGCAACCTAAAACAAGTGACCTGGGTAATGTAACCGTTGTGGCACGCAAGCCCCTCATAAAACAGGAAGATGATAAAACCATCGTGGATGCAGAGGTGTTGGCCAACAGTAGCTCCAATGCATACGAAGTATTGG
>JANPJW010000230.1:0-6859 GCA_031425715.1 Chitinophagaceae bacterium
CCCGGCTGGAGCCACGACGGAAGCAGCAAAACTGCCAACGCACTAAGGAAAGAGCTTTAACCCATTGTTGCCACCAATTTACCTGCCACCATTAATTTAGACCGATGCAAATTACCCTGGTAAGCGACGAACAATCGGCCCGGATTTTCCTGGAGCTGCCCCTCGTAATCTATAAAAATGATCCCAACTGGATTCGTCCTTTAGACAAAGATGTTGCCGAGGTTTTTGACCCCAAAAAGAACAAAGCTTTCAGGTTTGGCAAAGTGGTTCGCTGGCTGCTAAAAGATGATGCCGGCCAACCGGCTGGTCGTATAGCCGCATTTGTAAATGATAAATATAAAAACAAGGGAGACGATGTAAAGGTGGGAGGTGTCGGTTTTTTTGAGTGCATCAACAACCAGGAAGCCGCCAACCTGTTGCTGGATACCGCCAAAGAATGGCTGCAGCAACAAGGCATGCAGGCTATGGATGGCCCCATTAATTTCGGGGAAAGAGATCGTTGGTGGGGGCTAGTTACAAAAGGTTTCCAGGAGCCTTTGTACTGCATGAACTACAACCCACCTTATTATGTGCAGCTATTTGAAAACTATGGTTTCCGGGTATTTTTCGACCAGGTATGTTTTGATATGGATCCAAAATCGCCCTTATCTGCAAAAATGTGGGAGCGCCACCAAAATATTGCCAGCAACAAAAGTTTTTCATCAGCACATATCAACAAAAAACAATTGGCCAGATTTGCCGGCGATTTTGCCACGGTATACAACAAAGCTTGGGCCGGGCACGGCGGTTTGAAACAAATGAGCAAGGAGCAGGTACTGCTGTTGTTTACCAAAATGAAACCAGTAATGGATGAAAAGATTGTTCGTTTTGCCTACCACAACGGCGACCCGATAGCTATATTCATCAACCTGCCTGACCTGAACCAGTGGTTTAAATACCTTGACGGAAAATTTGGACTTTGGCAAAAGCTTCGGTTCCTTTGGCTGAAACAATTTAAACCCAATAAGAAATTTTCCGGGTTGGTATTTGGTGTGGTGCCCGAGTGGCAGGGCAAAGGTATAGATGCCTACATCATTGGCGAAACCGGTAAATATGTGCAGTCCGATGCCTCACCTTATACTGAATACGAAATGCAATGGATTGGGGATTTCAACCCAAAAATGCTCAACATTGCCAATAGCCTGGGCGATGTTTCCCGAAGCCGTAACCTTAGCACCTATCGTTATCTGTTTGACCGCAGCAAAGAATTTAAACGTCACCCTTTTTTAAACTAGCCGTATCTTTGAAGCAGGTCTGATGTTAGAACAGGCCATCCCCAATTCGACTACATTTTATGGATAAATTCATCGTTTCTGCACGGAAGTACCGCCCACAAAATTTTAGCACTGTGGTGGGGCAGGCTCATATAACCACTACCTTAAAAAATGCCATCAACAACAACCAGTTGGCACATGCATTTTTATTTTGTGGTCCAAGGGGTGTGGGTAAAACAACCTGTGCCCGCATACTGGCCAAAACCATTAATTGCGAAACAAGAACACCCGAAGGAGAAGCCTGCAATGAGTGTAACAGTTGCGTATCTTTTGATGCCGGCACATCTTTAAACATTCATGAACTGGATGCTGCGAGTAACAACTCGGTGGATGATATCAGGTCGCTGGTAGAGCAGGTACGCTTTGCCCCGCAAGCCGGGCGGTACAAGGTGTATATTGTGGATGAGGTTCATATGCTCAGTTCATCTGCCTTCAATGCATTTCTAAAGACGTTGGAAGAACCACCACCCTACGCCATTTTCATTTTGGCTACTACAGAAAAACATAAGATTTTACCAACCATACTCAGTAGGTGCCAGATATTTGACTTTAAACGCATTACCACCAGCGATACCATTGTACACCTGCAGGAAATATGTGAAAAAGAAAACATCAAGGCAGAAAAAGCAGCCCTGCATGTGATTGCTCAAAAGAGCGAGGGTTGCATGCGGGATTCCCTCAGTATCCTCGATAAAATTGTAAGCTTTACAGATGGTAAACTCACCTACGCCAACACGCTGGAGCACCTGAATATATTGGATGAAGATTACTTTTTTAAATTATTGGAACACCTCCATGGGCAGCAACTGAGTGACGCACTATTGCTATTAGACGCTATCCTTCAAAAAGGATTTGAAGCAGACGGCTTCCTGGAAGGTTTTACAGAATTTGTAAGAAACCTATTGGTAAGTAAAGATCCAAAGGCTATTGCACTGTTGGAAGTGGCGGATGATTTTAAAGAAAAGTATCTTACCTGGTCGCAAAAAACAGATCTTGGCTGGATACTGGCCACCCTCAATATTTTAAATGAGGCCGGTATGGGTTACAAGATGGCCCGCAACAAAAGGTTGTTTACAGAAATGGTGCTCATCAAACTAAGTTACCTGGGCCAGGCGCTGGAGTTAGAGCCTGGCGGACTCACTAAAAAAAAACGGGTTGATGATGCAAAGCCTGTAGCTTTCAAGGCGTTGAGCATCAAATCTTTTAAAGAAAAAGATGCAGCCCCCACCATTTCCCCCGCCAGCCTGCCCCCCAGCCTGCCGGCAATTGCGCCAGCCAGCCTGCTTGTACAAGAACCAGAGCCAGCTATCCGTAAAGCCCAGGCTCCACCCACGCCAGCTCCGGAGGCTTCGGTAGTATCTATCGGCTCCTTAAAAAGCATCCGGGAAAAAATAGCCAGAGAAAATCAAACCGTCTTCAACAGCAAGCCCCTCGAAAGCGACGGACTGGCTGAATGCTGGAAACAATACATAGCGCTCCTAAAGAAAAAGAAACTGCACTCTACCGTCACCAATTTTAATATGGCCCGGCTGGAAGTATTGGATGAAAATTGCTTCCAGGTATTGGTGGCCAACAGTATGCAACAAAAATTTATAGAAGCTGAGCGGGCTGGCCTGATAGAACACCTGATGCAGTTCTTTAACAACAGGAACATTACCTACAAACTTCTGCAAAACGAAACAGATGCTGATGATGTGGCAGAGGCAAAACCCCTGAGCAGCAAAGAAAGATTCCAGTTAATGGCTGAGGAGTACCCTAACATCAAATTACTAAAAGAAAAAATAAAATTAGAGCTTGATTTTTAGCCCCCGCATTTTAGTTGACCAAAACTATCCAAAGCTTCACGCATCTCCTGTTTTTGCATTAATTTCGGGCTTCTAAAAAAATACAAACAATAACATTATGGCAGAAGTAATACGCATGCCGCTTTTGAGCGATACGATGACGGAAGGAAAAATAATAACCTGGAACAAACAGGTAGGCGATATGGTAAAGGCAGACGATGTGTTGGCAGATGTGGAAACAGACAAGGCCACTATGGAAGTGAACGGTTATGTAGACGGAACCCTTCTTTACATTGGTGTGCCGGCCGGCGAAGCTGCCAAAGTGAACCAGATTATTGCTATCGTGGGCAAGCAAGGCGAAGAATACAAGTCTTTGCTGGATGCGAGCGAACCAGCATCTGTAGAAAAGACTGCCGCCCCTGAAGCTGCTGCGCCAGCCGAAGCCCCGAAACCAGCGCAAAAAACTGCAGCACCCAATGCAACTGTTGCCCTGCCAGCCGGCGCAAAGGAAATCAGGATGCCACTGTTAAGCGATACTATGACGGAAGGAAAAATTGTTTCGTGGAATAAGGCAGTGGGCGATACCGTAAAAGCTGATGATGTGCTGGCCGATGTTGAAACAGACAAAGCTGCCATGGAAGTGGTAGGTTACGAAGAAGGCACTTTGCTTTACATAGGCGTAGAAGCCGGTAACGCTGCTAAAATAAATGAAATCATCGCTATAGTAGGCAAGCCTGGCACCGATGTAAGTGCTTATGTGGCCGCCGAAAAAAGTGGTGTAAATGCAGCTGTACCATCAGTAGGCGCAGCAACATCTGAAGCAGCAGCTTCAGTAGCAGCCTCCGAAAGTCAACAAGCCCCTCCAGCAAATGAGCAAGCCGAAACAAGTGAGGCAGATGCGAATTCAAACGGAAGAATCAAAGCCTCTCCCCTGGCAAAAAAATTAGCGGCTGATAAGGGCATCGATTTAAAAAAAGTAAATGGCAGTGGCGACAACGGACGCATTACCAAAAAAGATATTGATGGTTACACCGCACCGGCTACCACAACTGCCAAAGAAGAATCTAAAAGTGCAACTCCTGCAGCAGCAAAAATTGCTGCACCTGTAGCAGCCTTTACCGCACAAGGGCAGGAAGCATTCACTGATGTGCCTCTCACACAAATGCGAAAGGTCATTGCACGCCGCCTCGGTGAAAGCAAATTCAGTGCTCCTCATTTTTACCTCACCATGGAAATTAACATGGACAATGCCATGACGGCAAGAGTAGCCATGAACGAAGTGAGCCCCGTAAAAATTTCCTTTAACGATATGATTATAAAAGCAAGTGCCATGGCACTGCGACTTCACCCGGATGTTAACAGCAGTTGGATGGGTGAATTCATTCGTCAAAATAAACATATACATATTGGTAGTGCATTGGCGCTGCCAGAAGGTTTGATTGTGCCCTTTATTCGTTTTGCCGATCAAAAAACCTTGTCGCAAATTGCTGCCGACGCCAAAGAACTCTATGGCAAAGCAAAAGATAAAAAGCTGCAACCTGCCGAATTCAGCGGCAACACTTTTACAATATCCAACCTGGGCATGATGGATATCGAAGAATTTACGGCCATCATCAATCCGCCTGATAGCGCTATTTTGGCGGTAGGTGCTATTAAAGAAAAGGTGGTTAAAAAAGGAGAAGGTTTTGGCGTAGTAAACGTAATGAAACTCACCCTTAGCTGCGATCACAGGAGCGTGGATGGTGCCGTGGGTGCAGCTTTCCTGCAAACGTTGAAAAAATTCTTAGAGAACCCGGTTACCATGCTGGTATAATTCTTTTGCAAACATATCCCAGGCGTTAGTTGTAAAAAGCTAACGCTTTTTTTATATGGTTACCAGCAGCGTCTTTCAATCATCATCAGTGGCGTCGCACTCTTGTACAGCATTGCTATGGGCAGCTTTTATCCAAGCGGGCGGGCAACTCACCCGGCCTCACAGCCAGCAAAGAATTTTCAAAATTAATTTTCAATATATTTTGAAAATTCAGAAACACAGCCTAAATTTACCCTATGAAACTCGCAGAAGCCAAACAACAATTCATCAGCAGCTGGGGTGCCTTTGGCACTCAGTGGGGCATCAATCGTACCATGGCACAAATTCACGCCTTGCTACTGGTAAGCGTAAATCCTCTCACACAAGATGAAATCATGCAAGAACTCACCATAAGCCGGGGAAACGTAAACATGAACATCCGAGACCTGATAGGTTGGGGCCTCGTAGACAGGGTGATTATTGCCGGTGAGCGCAAAGAGTATTTCACTGCCGAAAAAGATATTTGGAAAGTGGCCACACAGATTATTAAGGAAAGAAAGAAGCGGGAACTTGACCCCATGATCAAACTGCTGGGCCAACTGGAGAATATTGAAGGCGACAAAAAAGATAAGGAAATTCAACAGTTTACCGAGGTGATAGGCAGCATAAAAAAACTAGGCACACATGCCGACAAAACATTGGAAGTACTCATTAAAGCAGACGAGAACTGGTTTACAGGAAGCATCTTAAAAATGTTTAAATAATAAAAACCACAGCCGGCTAAAACCCCGGCTAATTTTTCAAATAATAATTTCATATTTTTCTGAAAATATAAATACTACAGTCATGAAAAAAATTAAAACAATAGACGCCTGGGGTAGCATTACCCTCATAGTTGCCTTTACTCTGCTGAGCCTGGTAAAGCTTGATTATACCTTTCTGCTGGGTTATGGAGTGGTGGGCGCCTGGCAAGCTGCCAGCATGGTGGTACATGCGGTAAAGGGTTGGTTTACCTATCGCAAAGCTGCTCGATACTATTACCATATCTCTGTTGCCGTATTGGCGGCACTCACCTTAATAGGGCTGCTGGCCTATCCTGTATTGTGGGCGGTAATGCTGGTGATGCTTTTTGCTGCACCGTTTATGGCCGTATACTATGCCTGGCTTTGTTACCACGAAGTGTCTGTAAAAATGCAGCGCCCTATGGCTGCTTTAAAATAAACATCATGAAAACATCTTCAAAAATTATTATTTACGACGATGGTTGCCCGCTGTGTGCCGCCTACACCGCCGGCTTTGTGGCTTCAGGTATGCTTACCGCACAAGGGCGCAGGAACTTCAGCAATGTAGATGCAGTTACTTTTGGGCTGGTAGATCAGGCTAGATGCCACAATGAAATCCCGCTTGTAGATACCGAGACAAAACAGGTTTGGTATGGTATAGATGCCCTGCTGGAATTACTAGACCAGAAAATACCCTTCATAAAATTTATTGGAAACATTAAGCCGGCAAAATGGTTCCTGCAAAGAACCTACAAGTTTATTTCATACAATAGAAAAGTGATAGTGGGCTCGGCTCCTAAAATTGGATACGACTGCAGTCCGGATTTTAATATTCCCTACCGGGTTTACTTTTTAGTTTTCTTCTTCCTGTTTAATACACTTATGTTGCTGCCATTGTATCAAAGTGTGTTTAGCAAAAGCTTCATTGGCGGCAGTTCTTTCGCAGAACTTCAATCGTCACATTTAGTGCTTGTGGCTGTTAATATCACCATTGCCATTATTCTCGGGGGCAAAAAAGCGCTGGAATATTTAGGGCAGGTTAACATGCTCGCCCTCACCTGCATCTTGCTAATAATACCGATGCACTTCCTAACCCAGTTTGCAAATAATTTGGGTGAAGGCATTTACAATTTTTACCTGGGTTTGGTAGGTTTGGTGGTTATCCGTGAATATTTCCGCAGAATGAAA
>JANPJW010000231.1:0-5066 GCA_031425715.1 Chitinophagaceae bacterium
AAAGCAATCACTTCTTTGGTGGGCGAAATGCGAATGCTGTCTGCTTTTAAATTGTTCACAATACCTGCCGCCTGTAGCAAGAGTTGTTCATTGGCTATCGATTCAAAACCAGTTGCGTAAGGCACTCCCAAAGTGCGCATAGCATTAATTTTAGCGGCTGTAGTACTTGTATCCAGTTCCTGCGTGAGCATAAAGGGATAAGGCGGCATAATAGATCCTTCGCTCATAGAGGCCGGTTCACGAAAGTGGCGAAAATGCCAGCCATCAGATTTTTTTAGATTTCCGGTTCCAGACCGGGCAAGGTCTGGCCCGGTTCTTTTACTGCCCCACTGAAACGGGTGATCGTACACAAATTCTCCGGCCTTAGAGTATTCTCCGTAGCGTTCTGTTTCGCTGCGAAATGGCCTGATCATTTGTGAGTGGCAGGTATAACAACCTTCTCTCACATAAATATCTCTCCCCTGCAGTTCCAGCGGCGTGTAGGGCTTCACGCTGCTAATGGTAGGTACATTGGATTTTACTAAAAACGTAGGAATGATTTCTATTGCACCACCAATTAAGATAACGACCAGCGCCAGTATCATCATTTGCGTAGGCTTGCGCTCTATCCAACGATGCCAATGCTCGCCTTTATGCCTCGCTTCTTCTTTTATCATGGGTGCAGCCTCTGCTGCTTCGTCTGCTACGAGCTTGCCTGCCTTGGCAGTTTTATACACATTGTACACCATCAGGCAGGCGCCTATCAGGTAGAGCGTACCACCCAGAGAGCGCATGGCGTAAAAGGGTTTCATGTAGGTAACCGTTTCCAGGAACGCATATTTCAATTGCCCGCTTTCTGTAAACTCCTTCCACATACTGCTTTGTGTGAAGCCAGCCCAGTAAAGCGGCACCGCATAAAATATAATGCCCAGTGTGCCGAGCCAGAAATGATTGGCCGCTAATTTTTTGGAGTAAAGCGGCGTATTGAATATGCGGGGAATGAGCCAGTAAATAACTCCAAAAGTGAGCATACCGTTCCAGCCGAGGGCGCCCACATGCACATGCGCCACTATCCAGTCTGTGTAGTGCGCAATGGCACTCACATTTTTTAAAGAGAGCATTGGGCCTTCAAAAGTAGCCATACCATAGGCGGTAACGGCCACCACCATAAACTTTAAAACAACATCATCTCTCACCCTGTCCCAGGCACCCCTCAGCGTAAGCAACCCATTGATCATACCACCCCAGCTGGGGAAAATGAGCATGATGGAAAATACAATACCAAGAGATTGCGCCCAGTTAGGCAAGGCGGTATACAATAAATGATGCGGACCTGCCCAGATGTATAAAAATATAAGAGACCAAAAGTGAATGATAGATAAACGGTAGGAATACACCGGGCGGTTAGCTGCCTTTGGCAAAAAGTAATACATCAACCCCAGGTAAGGTGTGGTTAGGAAAAACGCTACGGCATTGTGCCCGTACCACCATTGCACCAGCGCATCTTGCACACCGGCATACCAGGTATAGCTGTGAAGCCAGCTATAAGGCAATTCTATGGAACGCACAATGTGCAGCACCGCCACAGTCACCAGCGTGGCTATGTAAAACCAAATGGCAACATACAAATGCTTTTCTCTTCTTTTAATAATAGTCGCAAACATGTTCCAACCAAAAACCACCCATATTACGGTAATGGCGATATCTATCGGCCATATCAACTCTGCGTATTCGGCACCATTGGTAAGCCCCAGTGGCAGCGTGATGGCGGCTGCAACTATGATGAGCTGCCACCCCCAAAAATGAATTTTGCTAAGCACATCGCTGTACATCCTGGCCTTAAGCAATCTCTGCAACGAATAATAAACACCCATAAAAATACCGTTGCCCACAAAAGCAAAAATCACGGCGTTGGTGTGCAAAGGACGCAATCTTCCAAAGCTGCCATACTGCGTAACATTCAATTGCGGAAACACCAATTGCAATGCTGCATACAAACCAACGAGCATCCCTACCACGCCCCACAGGATGGTGGCGTATGCAAAGTTTTTAACTATCCTGTTATCGTAATAAAATTTTTCTACCTGCATATTATTTTAGTATTTAAGCGTTCGCTTTTTTTTCTGAAGAGGATTCTTTGGGTTCATTGTCAAACAATATGCGCACGGATGGCGTATAGTCATCATCATACTGGCCATTGCCAACACTCCAGATAAAGGCGGCCAAAAAACTGGCTGCTACCAGCAGGCTGATGCCAATTAAAATAAATAGTGCGCTCATGTAAACTGATTTTTATGTGGCTCAAAATTAGAAAGGGGGCCAGCACAGAACCGTGACAAACAACAAAGGGAAATATGATTGTAATCAGGTTGTTACAAATGTTTTCTTTTGGCGACCATGGATGTGAGCAGGCTCACGAGCACCACGATGCTGATGCTGCTGGCCGGCATAAGAATAGCCGCCACCAGGGGCGATAGTTTTGCCTGCACAGCAAAGGTTACTCCCACCAAATTATAGAGAATGGATAAGGCAAAACTGGCCATTACAATTTGACGACCTGCTTTTGCATAGGAAATAAAAGCAGACAGTTTGCTAAGCGCTGAGCCATCCATGATGGCATCGCAGGCGGGAGAAAATCGGGCTGCATCATCGCTCACGGCAATGCCCACGTCTGCCTGCATCAGGGCACCAGCATCGTTTAGGCCATCGCCAGCCATGAGCACCCCACCCTTTTGCTGCTGTAATGTTTTTATGTAAGAGAGCTTATCTGCCGGAGATACCTTAAAACGCAGCGGTGTTTGTATCCCAAAAATTCCAGAGAGGTTTTCCCTTTCTGCATCGTTGTCGCCAGACAGCACATGAAGCTTATAATTACCTTGCTGCAATTGCCCGGCAAGTTCAGGTATGCCTTGCCGGTAGTGGCTACCTATTTCATAAAAACCCTTATACTGATCGTTGATATTTACATGTACCTGCGAACTGGTATGAACTCCCGCTGCAGGTGATGCATTTGCAAAACCTGCTGCACCAAGTGTAACCCTGGCACCCTCTACATCTGCCACCAAGCCCTGGCCAGCTACTTCTGTAAACTGTTGCAGCGGCGCTGTAACGGTACCGTTCTCTTTGCGCAGGAAACCAGCCAGGGAACTGCTAAGCGTATGCGAAGATTGCATGGCAGCAGAACGTACCCAGTTTTCTTCCTTTGCTGATAACACGTCTCCCCGAAAATACAGCGGCGCCTGGCCTGTTTGCGTGATGGTGCCTGTTTTGTCGAATACGATGTGCTGCACTTTTGCAAGCGCTTCTATGACCGAAGCATTTTTTAAGTACAATTTATTTTTACCAAAAATGCGCAGCATGTTGCCAAAAGTAAAAGTGGCAGACAGCAGCAAGGAGCAGGGGCAAGCCACAATAAGCACAGCCGTAACCACGGGTAATATTTTAGAGGTATCTGTAAAGGCCCAATAGCAGCCTGCCAGCAAAGCAATGCTGAGCAAGATGGCAGTAAAGTAACGGCTCCATGGATGGATAAAGGATTGCTCTTTGCTTTTTGATTTAGAAAAAATATCGTTGTTCCAAAGTTGGGTGATGTAGCTCTGCGAGGGCTCTTTAACCAGCTTCAATTGTATGGCCCCTCCCTTCTGTTTACCTCCGGCAAAAATAAGATCACCTGTTTTTTTGGCAACGGGTGCATCCTCGCCACTTACAAAACTATAATCTATAAAAGCCTCGCCGGCTATGAGTCGGGCATCGGCAGGAATCATCTCTTCGTTTCTTATTACAATGATCTCCCCGTTTTTTAAAGTAGTGGCCGGAATATTTTCTTCCTTAAAATCCCTCAGCACGGTAACGCCCAGCGGAAAATAAGATTTGTATTGACGGTCAAAAGAAAGTGCATCGTAGGTTTTGTGCTGAAACCAGCGCCCGATAAGCATGAAGAAAATGATGCCAGTGCCAGAATCGAGGTAGCCACTACCCGTGCCGGAAATAATTTCATAATAGCTGCGGGCAAAAGTAATCATGATGGCGAGTGCTATGGGTGCATCTATGTTGATGATACCCTGCCGGAGCCCTGTGACTGCTGACACAAAAATGGATCTTGCACCAAAAAACAAAACGGGCAGGGACAATACAAAAATGATCCAGCTAAAGGTTTCCTTTAAACCCTGCTGCTCAATTTCACCGCCAGAAAAATATTCAGGGAAACTCAGCATCATAATATTGCTGAAACAAAAGCCTGCAACGCCCAGCTCTGCAATCTTTCTATGGTTGAATGTATTTTTCTTTTTGGGTCCTGCATCGTTTAAACTGATGGCCGGCTCATAGCCAATAAATGCCAGTAATTCTGCCACTTTGCGCAAAGAGATCAGCGTTGGGTTAAAGCTCACAAAAACTTCTTTGCGTTCGAAGTGCGCCTGGGATTTGGTGATACCCGCATTTATTCTATGGAGATTTTCCAGCAGGAAAATGCAGGAAGAACAGTGCATCTGCGGAAGGCTGAAGGTAACGTTCATCTGCCCGGCACTCCGGAACTGCAGCAGTTGGTCTATCACGGTTTCATCGTCCAGGTATGCGAAACTGCTGCTTACAAATTTTCCTTTTGCTTTAATGCCCGGCGATGCATCTATATCGTAATAAACACATAAGTCATTTTCGTTTAGCAACAAATAAACCTGCCGGCAGCCGGTGCAACAAAAGGAATGATCGTTTTGCAGGATCGTTTCAACGCAAGGTTCGCCACAATGAAAGCAGGCAACAGGATCGGTATCAGAAAACTTTTTTATAGGAGTCAATTTAGCAGCAAAACTACCAAGGCATCAAATGAGTAACCCTGATGTGTATCAAAGCATCTGCTGATAAGTATCATGTTCAACTTATGGCTTGGCTGGGAAACATACCTGACACCGGTCAGCCTGAATTCATTTATAAGTCTCTACCTTTAAAGTATAAAAAATATTGATCATGCAAACTATACTGGTTCCCACCGATTTTTCGCTGAATGCCAACAAGGCATTGAATTATGCTGCAGAAGTTGCTAAAGTATCTGGTGCAGCCATCATCGTGATGCACGTAACCAACCTCACACA
>JANPJW010000232.1:0-2107 GCA_031425715.1 Chitinophagaceae bacterium
AGGTAAGAAAGCGAAAGAAAAGCCATACCCTGGTGATGAGACATAAATGATTTTACCACAGAATGTGTTTGTTTGCGGAGCAGGCGGCCTGCAGTATAATCAATGGCTTCATACATACCATAGCCCCCTTCAAAGCCGGCCTCTTTTAACACCTGCAGGTTGTTGTAAGCTTCCTGCGGAGCCACCATCAAAGACATCATGGTGGCGTATGGCGCAATTACGAGATCCTCGCCCAGGCCACGTTTAAACCCAAGGCCTGGCACACCGAATGCACGGTATTGATAATTGAGATGTGCATCTACCATGTTGTAACCCGACTCTGAAATACCCCAGGGAACGGATCTTTTTTTACCATAATCAATTTGCTTTTGAATAACGGCTTTATACGTTTGGTCAATCAAGGTATTTTCGTACGTAGGCATTACCAACAAAGGCATGAGGTATTCAAACATAGAACCACTCCAGGATAGCAGGATGGGAGTAGTGCCCACATTGGTTAACTGACGGCCGAGGGAAAACCAACTTTCCTGCGGCAGCTTTCCCTGCGCAATCGCCAAAAAGGTAGTGAGCCTTGCTTCTGATGCCAGGAGGTCGTAATAACCATTGTCTTTTCTATGTTCTTCTGCGTTGTAACCAATGGTTAACAGATGCTGGCTGCGGTCGTATAAAAAGTCGTATTCAATATCAGAAAAGTCGCGGCACCTAAAGGCCAACTGCTCCAGCGTAAGCATCATTTGTTTTCCTCTAAGACCCGCCTGGGAAATGGCAGCCCTGAACAGGTTTAACCATTCGTCTTCCTCAGGGCTGTTGCCATCGCTGTACGCATTCAGTATCCGGTGAAACAAGTGCTGCTCTATTTTAGCCAGCTGCTTTAAGGTGGGTATGGCTGGCAGGTCTGGCAGCATATCCTGGAATTTTTCGGGAGCTGCGGGTATCGATATCCATGGCACCAGTTCCAACAATTCTTTGCTGATGCTGTCTATTTGCAACGTAATTTTTTGCGCCCAGTCATCGTCCTCGGTTTCTGGCACAAGGTCTAGCTCTATCAATATTTCCTTGAAAGCATTCTCTAATTGCAGCAGGTAAGCATAGGTGGCTGCTGAATCTTCAATATGGATTGGATAATTGTTGATGACTTCATCCACAAAAACATTTAACAACGTTTTTTCGGGAGTCTTCTGTATCAGAATTCTAACGGAATCTGCCAGTCCTTCAAAAATTTGATCGGTGATTATTTTTTTGTCTGCCAATGCCAGCAGGCCCTGTTGCATTACCACGAGGTGCCCGGCAAGATTGCCACTATCCACCGTAGATATATAGCGGGGATGAAGTGGCACCAGGCTTTGAGTGTCGTACCAATTATAAAAATGTCCACGATAACGCTCCATGCGTTGCATGGTTTGTAAAGTATTGCCGGCCCTTTCGATGGTTTCGCTGATGCTGATGTAGCCAAAATCGTGAGCGGTTAAATAAGACAAAAGGCAAAGGCCGATATTGGTGGGCGATGTGCGGTGTGCTATTCTTTCTACCGGGTCTTCCTGGTAATTATCCGGTGGCAACCAGTTGTCTTGTGCACCCACAAAAGTTTCAAAGAAAAACCAGGTTTTTCTGCCGAGGGTGCGCAGGTAAATGGTTTCTGAAACAGATAGTGTTTCTGTGGTGGGCACTACTGGTCTGCTGATGATCCAGGTGATGAATGGACCAATCATCCAAAGTATCAAATAGGGTAATGCAAACGCCAGGGTAATGGGAGCATAAAAAGTAAGGTAGCTAAACAGCAGTACCGCCAGTGCGGGAGCAAACCACATGGTTTTGTACACATCAATAACGGTCCTATGACTGTTGATGGTAGTGTGATAGGGATTCCACTGCAATAAATTTCTACGGCTTACGAACATGCGCCAAAGCGTGCGGCCAATGGCATCTACATTGTTGTAGGCTTCGTAAGGGAGGCAGGCAAGTTCTACAACCTGCTGAAAAAACTGGTCGCTTGCAGCCTTAACGGAGTATATAAAATGTTGCGAAAAAATAACGTCTGCCGGCCTTGTAAACAATGCCCACATTAAATTTACGGCAGCAGGTAAAAAAAGAATAAGCACAACTGCGG
>JANPJW010000233.1:0-6221 GCA_031425715.1 Chitinophagaceae bacterium
AGCGGTGGTACCATTCACGTAAGAAATAAAAAACTGCAGGAGTTTCATATTGTTAAAGGAACCAGGCTAAGCGTAGATCTAAAACAACTCGGCTACGATATTACCGCGTTTGTCGGTATTTTTCTTGAAAAAAGTTCCATGTATGATACCGTTGCCGAAGACCTTAAAAAAATCCCGGAAATCATTCGCTTGAACTATACAACTGGTAACTACAGCATGTTTATAGAAATTGTATGTAAAGACATTGCCCAGTTGCGGTACGTTTTGCATGATGCCTTGCAAAAAATAAAAGGTATTGAGAGAACAGAAACCTTTATTTCCCTTGAAGAAGGTTTTAGTAGGAATGTGCCGGTAGCACCGGTCGATTAATTTGATAATGTGATAATTTGATGATTGGGCAATACAATCAATCGGAAGCTATTTAATGAGAAAATTTGACGATAGCAAAGTTTAACTGTAAACACGGTGTTTCATTTTCAAATTGTCAAATCTCCAAATCATCAAATCAATTCTTTACATCCACCGCATCCCTAAGCCCGTTGCCCAACAGGTTAAATGCCAGCACCAGTACCATAATAGCGAAGCCTGGAATAAGCGCCAATACCGGGTTGTTGGTAATGATGAAATTATAATTCTCTTTTATCATCAACCCCCAACTTGGTTGCGGAGGTTGTACACCAATTCCTAAAAAACTCAGGCCTGCTTCTACAATAATGGCCGTGGCAAAATTGCCCGCGGCTATTACCATCAAAGGGCCAAGAATATTTGGTAAAACATGCCGCAGCATGATCCGGCTATCCTTAAAACCCAGTGCCTTTGCAGCCTGCACGTATTCCAGTTCCTTCAGCGCCATCACTTGCCCTCGCACCAGGCGTGCAACGCTTACCCACATGGTTAAACCCACGGCAATAAATATTTGCCAAAATCCTTTTCCCAAGGCCATGGTGATTGCAAACACCAGCAACAATGTAGGAATGCTCCAGGTAACATTTACCAGCCACATAATTACTTCGTCTACCCAACCACGATAGTAACCCGCTAGTGCGCCTAATAAAATTCCGAGTGTAAGAGAAATGATTACAGCAATCAGGCCTACCGCTAAGCTTACTCTTGTGCCAATAATAAGTCTGCTGAGGATATCTCGCCCAAAGGCGTCCGTACCAAGCCAGTATTTTTTAGTGATAATATGTTGCTGAATATTCTGCGGTTGACTACCGGTAAGCAGGCTAATGTTGTAGGATTGTTGCACGGTGGTGTCTTCATCTACATATTTTTCTACCAGCAGGTGTTGGTTAACAACTTTGTAACTACTGATGGGCAAATAACTGTACTGGGAAACTGTTCCGTTTAACATGCGGCTCAACCAGCTGTTATCGGTTGACTTCTGTTGCGGAACTTTTAAGAAGACTTGCTGATACCCCGGTTTTTTCGCTTGTATCTCTACGGTTTGCAGGTCTGCAAAAGGAGTGTCATCGGGTGCAATCAAATAACCAAAAATGGCAATGACTGCTGAAAGCATGATAATGATTAGACCAGCAAAGGCCAATTTATTTTTTTTGAGGCGTTGCCAGGTAATCTGTAAGAAAGAAGTATCGCTGGACGTCATCATGGCAATTTAGTAAAAATTGAGGTGAGCAACTCGCAAATTATTTTTACACCACAATGCAACAAATTTGGGTTTTGCATAGTCTTGAATTCAACTTGCATGTTTGCATGCATGGCCCGTTTTACCGTTCCCTTTTATTAACTCGCTGTAGCGTGCGTGATCTTATCTCCCAATAAGATGCGCCTGGCTATTGCACTTTTCTCTCCTTCCATTCGTAAGTACCAAATTTACCAAGCCAGCCGGCAATTACCGTATACACAATATGAAATGGTTGCGCCAGTGGGAAAAGCCATAACAATGATTGCTTTTGAAAGAACCTTGCAACCGGGTAAAGAAACAGCAGTTCGGCCAGTGTTTTAACCAGGAGCAATAAAAACCATGCTCCTAAAATCGACCATTGACCATTGACTATTGACCATTCAACATCACTAAACATGCTTGCGACAGGAAGTGCCAGCAACATTACATTAAAAAAGTAAACCAAAAGTAGCACCCAAAAAATTCTTTTATCATCGTATTTATCTGCCTTACTTGCCCAGCGGATGCGTTGGTTGAAAAATTCTTTCAGGGTATTCACCGGTGCAGTTTGTATGATTACCTCCGTCGATTTTAAGTAAGCAATTCCTCTAGGAAACTCCAATGATATTTTATGCATGAGGAGCATGTCATCTCCGCTGGCAATATTGTCTATTCCTTTAAAACCATGCACAGCATCAAAGGCTTTGCGGGTATAGGCCAGGTTGGCTCCATTGCACATGCTGTGCATTTTTTTATGCACAGAGGCGCCGGTAATTCCCTGCAGGGTCATAAAATCAAGCGCCTGAAAAATTTCAATAGCCTTGAGGTTGCAATCAATGGCAACGGGCATCACGATTAGTTCAGGTTTTGTAACCTCGTAAAAAGCTGCAATTGTTTGAAGCCAGTTTTTGGGGCAGTAGCAATCGGCATCAGTGGTTACAATCAGGGTTCCCTTACTTTGCTGAATACCGATTTCGATTGCCTTCTTTTTATAAGAGTTTATGCTGTCTTGGGGAATATAATCTTTTAGTGAAAATACTTTGACGTCAGCGTATTGCCGGGCTGCGTGCACGGTTCCATCTGTAGAGTGATCATCCATCACAATTACTTCAAATAATTCGGTTGAATAGCTCTGTGCACCCAATGAATCTAAAAGGCGGGGAAGATTTTGTTCCTCGTTACGGGCGGGAATAAGAACCGTAATGAAAGTAGAGGGTTGGATATTATTTGTTGCAAGAGGGAAAGCCGGGATTTGCAACCACCCAAGGCGGTAATAAAACAGTAAACCTACGTAAACCAAAAGCAAGAAAAAAGAGAGTATTAACACAAATGTCATAAAGGCTGAATAATGGTATGCCGTATAAGAGTGCGACGCAAGGGTGTTGATGGATGCACAAAAGCCGGGCGACAAAAATAATTTTTATGAAGTCAAAATAAATATTATCTTTATGTAGTTGCATAAACAACTATATGCCAAACAACCAATTTAGAAAAAGCGAATTATACAGTTTTATCACAGGCAAGGCGAGCACGGCGATTGCCAGAAGGCTTCAAAAGAATTTTAAGCAAGCCGGCGTAGAGATAACCATTGAGCAATGGAGTGTGCTGTACCATTTGTGGAAGGAAGACGGCATGAGCCAGCAGCAATTGTGCGAAGCCACTTTTAGAGATAAACCAAGTATAACAAGACTAGTAGATAACCTGGAAAAATTGCAACTGGTAAAACGGGTAGCATCCAAAGACGATCGAAGAATCAACATGATTTATCTCACACCTGAAGCAGGTCACCTGCAAGAGCAAAGTATGGAGGTGGCGAATCAAACCTTGAATGAGGCGCTGGAAGGTGTTACCAATGGGCAGGTGGAAATTGCGAAAGAGGTATTGCAGCGGGTGTATGAGAATTTGAAGTAACAAGCCCCTCCGCCCCCTTGCCCCAAAGTATTTCGGGGTAGAATGGGACTTTATCTTAGCGAAAAGGCAATACAAAACTTGAAAGAAATTACAAATAATAACAGCCTGTTTCCCCGTTGGGGCTAGGGGCAAAAAAAACTAAAAATCATGAGTACAATCACATCAACAGCCAACACATTAAAAGGCGGGGAATGGTTAATTAAAGAAAGCAACGCTTTTGACAGTTTTACCCCGGAAGATTTTAATGAAGAGCAGCAAATGGTGAAAGACATGTGCCTGCAATTTTTAACCAGCGAAGTGCTGCCGGTAATAGATAAGATAGACAAAATGGAACCCGGCCTTATGCCATTGCTGATGGAAAAAGCCGGTGAACAAGGTTTGTTGGGCGCTTCGATTCCAGAAGATCTTGGCGGCCTTGGCAAAGATTTTATTACTTCTACCCTGGTGAACGAAGGCCTCGGAGGAGGTTACTCTTTTAGCGTGGCCATTGCAGCGCATACCGGTATTGGCACTTTGCCCATCCTCTATTTTGGTACAGAAGAGCAGAAGAAAAAATTTATTCCCAAGCTAAGCAGCGGAGAATGGAAAGGTGCTTATGGACTTACGGAGCCCAATAGTGGCAGTGATGCGTTAAGTGCTAAAACCACCGCTATCCTGTCTGAAGATGGCAAACATTATGTATTAAATGGCCAAAAGTGCTGGATTACCAATGGTGGTTTTGCGGACGTGTACACTGTATTTGCCAAAGTGGATGGCGATAAATTTACCGCCTTTATAGTAGAGCGGGGAATGGAAGGTTTTACGCAAGGGCCGGAAGAACATAAGATGGGCATCAAAGGATCGTCTACGGTGCAGCTGTATTTCCAGGATTGTAAAGTGCCTGTAGAAAATCTTTTAGGCGAGATAGGTAAGGGCCACATCATTGCTTTTAATATTTTAAACATAGGTCGTTTAAAATTATGTGCTGCCACACTGGGTGGCGCAAAAATGGCGTTGGACACAAGTGTACAATATGCCAACACAAGAGAACAGTTTAAAGTGCCAATCGCCAGCTTTGGTGCCATTAAACACAAGATGGCAGAAATGGCCATCCGTACCTGGGTATGCGAATCTGCTTTGTACAGAACAGCCAAATGGATAGACGATAAAGAAACAGAACTGCAGGCTGCAGGTAAACCCTTTAATGAAGCTTTGCTGGGTGCTGCAGAAGAATTTGCTATAGAGTGTGCCATGCTAAAAGTAGATGGCAGCGAAGTGCTGGATCTGATAGTAGATGAAGGTGTACAGATACATGGTGGCAATGGCTTTAGCGACGAGTACTTGATAAGCCGTGCTTACAGGGATAGCCGCATCAACCGTATTTATGAAGGTACCAACGAGATAAACCGTTTGCTTACCGTAGATATGATGCTGAAGCGTGCCATGAAGGGAAAACTTGATTTGATGGGACCTGCCATGGCAGTTTCTAAAGAGTTGATGAGCATCCCCGATTTTGGAAGTGAAGAGGAAGGAGCTTTTGCAGCAGAGAAGAAAACGATTGTGCAAATGAAAAAGGCCATCCTCATGACGGCTGGTGCCGCTGTGCAAAAGCTGATGATGAGCCTAAGCAATGAGCAGGAGATCTTGATGAATATTGCAGACATGAGCATCCTGACTTTTAATGCGGAAAGTGCATTGCTGCGCCTTATGAAGATGAGCGATAAACAAGGAGAAGCTGCAACAAGTTTGCAAAAAGACATCGTGCATTGCTACATGAATGATGCTGTAGATGCTATCAATAAGGCGGGCAAAGAAGCCATCAATGCATTTGCAGAAGGCGATGAACAACGCATGATGTTGCTGGGTTTGAAACGTTTTACAAAAACGGCGCCTTTTAATAGTAAAGATGCAAGAAGAAGAATAGCAGACAAAATGATTGCAGAGAACAAATATCCGTTCTAACATAATAGTTCAAAAGCCGCAGATTTTCTGCGGCTTTTTTTTCGTCTAAAAATATTCAGGTATACAGCTCGCTCATTCATAGATACTGGACACTCCTCCAGATTTACTTCGTCAAATTCTGCAGAATTTCTGCGAATATTTCATTGACTTGTTTTAAAAATGCTAGTACTGCTACAACTAAGCAGCTAGTATCCTCAGGTTGTTTAGCCGAGGGCCTCAGTCATTGTGATGTAAGAGTCGGTATACACACCGGGCCGGTAGTGGCTGGCATAGTTGGAATAAAAAAATGGCAATATGATATTTCGGGAGATACCGTTAACATCGCTTCAAGAATGGAATCCAAATCTGAACCAGGAAGAATTAATTTATCCGACACTACCTATCTCCAAATCAAAGATGAATTTGCGTGTGAATACCGGGGCGAAATAGAAGTAAAGAACCGGGGACCGCTAAAGATGTATTTCCTGTCTTAGTTGTTTCTAATTTATCGACCTCAATGTAAAAGTGTAAGTAAAAGCAAACCTACTTTGCACAAGCGACTTGTTAATAAATGGGATCCTCTCCAAAAACATAAACCTGTTCATCTATCAGCGCTTTACGCTCTCAGCTTCTTATTATAAAGTGAAAGCTTTGAATTGGCCTTTTAGTTGCGTAATTTAAGAGTACTAAAAGTTCTTGCCATGATACAACATACAATTTCCCGCCTGGCTGTATGGATGCTTGCCATTGTAATGATCATCTTTGG
>JANPJW010000234.1:0-1797 GCA_031425715.1 Chitinophagaceae bacterium
GCAAGAGGATGCCAACCGAAACATCAACCCATAATCTTCCAAAGAAATATCTACCGAAGGAACTGTTTTGGTATAAGCACTGAAAATTTTGTTTACGCCAAAACCCCGTGACCAGTTACTGGTAACCACCGCAAGGGCACCTGCTTTTTCTAAAGCGATCGGAAGCGTGCGGCTACTATAACCGCTGTTGCTGATGCGTTTTGTCCAGCTATTGGTAAGATCATCCCTTTCTTTTTTCATTTTTTCAAAAGATTCTTTGGTGCCAAATTCTTCCCAGTTATAATCTGGCCGGCCGGTAGGCTGGTTCATAGAAGTGAGGACGATTTTTCCTTTGGCTGCAGGCAACCATTTTGCAAAAGAAACGGAATCCTCCATATAGGGTAACACGATCACTTCGGCCTCCACGATTTTTCCGTTGGTGCCCGGGCTCCATGCGAGCTGCATACCTTCCAATGATTTCACTCTTGGGTAGGTCATATCTATATGAGAAACTCCTCTCTGCCAACCACGCCATTCTCCCCATTTTTCGTTGCGGGCTTCAATACCCCAATCCTTGTATTTACCCAATGCCCAGGTACCGGCTTGCTGCATTTCTGGCGTACCCACCAGTCTTGGTCCAATACCATCCATGAGTTCGTGCGCCAGTTTTTCTAACTGTGAGTTTTCCGTGGCTTCTTTTACAATGGCCTCCACGATGGGGTTTTTCTTTTCAGGGACAGCGGGGCGGTTCCCTTGCGCCAGGCTCGCAAAGCTGGTAAGTAGCAGGGGGGCAAACAATAATTTTTTAAAATTTCTCATAAACTTTTTGATTGTGCTTTTTTGCTAATTTAAGCAATGAAAAGGAGATAAAAATGTGGAAGCCGTTTTTTAAAATGCAGATCGTTTATGCTGTTTGAAATTATCCGCCAGTGCTGCGTTGTCAACAGATCCATTCTAAAACATTTATCTTACACGAAACATTTTAATTGATGAAGAAGACAGCCATTATCATAGGTGCCTCAGGCCTGGTAGGTAAAAAATTACTACAGCAATTACTCACCGACGAAACATTTGCTACCGTAAAAATATTTGTTAGAAAAGCTACGGGCATCAACCATCCTAAGTTGCAGGAGCATATCATTAATTTCGATGAGCTTGCTACGGTAAAAAGCGAGGTAACGGGCGATGTGTTTTTTTCCTGCCTCGGCACCACGCTGAAGCAGGCCGGCAGCAAAGAGACACAGTTCAAAGTTGATTATACTTATCAATATCAATTTGCACAAGCGGCCAGTGAAAATAAAGTGCCTTCTTATGTATTGATTTCTTCCGCATCAGCAAACGCCAGCTCCATGCTATTTTATACTAAAATAAAAGGCCAGTTGGAAGATGCCGTCAAAAAACTTGACTTCGACAAAATCATCATCATTCAACCCAGCGTATTGGAGGGCGACCGGAATGAGGAAAGGATGGGCGAAAAGATGGGTGCAACAATTATTAATGCCCTTGGTAAGCTGCTGCCATTTGTAAGAAAATACCGTAGCATCAGCGGAGAGCAGGTAGCCAAAGCCATGATACATTTTTACAAAGAACCCGGGGAGGCGATGGTGGTTACCAAAAAGTTAGGGGAGTTGTTTGTGTAAGCATTGCTGTACAGATATATGGAGGGCTTCGCTACGTGCGCCTGTTTAACATAAAGTTATCTTATACGAGCAATGGATTTACCGCCGTTTACATATTGCGATCCAGCGTCGCCGTAGGCATTGTAGCTGGATCGCAATATGTAAACGCTAAACCGGCGATAGCCGTAAAAGATAGAAC
>JANPJW010000235.1:0-12234 GCA_031425715.1 Chitinophagaceae bacterium
AGCGACCTGCGTATGTACATGGGCACTACCCTGGGCCTGCGCAAAGCAGATGAATTTAAATTACTGTGGGTGCTCGATTTTCCTTTGTTTGAATATGCAGAAGAGGATAACCGCTGGGTGGCCCGGCACCATCCGTTTACATCGCCCAAGCCATCGGATATTGAAATGATGATTGGCAACAATCCTAAAATTGAAAATGCAGCCGAGTATTTAAAACATCCGTATGCCAACATCAAAGCCAATGCTTATGATATGGTATTAAACGGAAATGAAATTGGTGGTGGTTCTATCAGGATTTTCCAAAGAGAATTACAGGAAAAAATGTTTGAAGCCCTGGGCATGGATGCGGAAGAGCAACAACATAAGTTCGGTTTTCTGCTGGGTGCTTTCGAATATGGTGCACCGCCGCATGGTGGTATTGCTTTCGGATTTGACAGACTTTGCTCTATACTTGGTGGCAGCGAAAGCATTCGTGACTTTATTGCCTTCCCTAAAAATAACAGCGGAAGAGACGTGATGATAGATGCACCGAGTACCATTGATGATAAACAGTTTGAAGAGTTGCAGATAAAACTTAACCTGAAAGACTAATTCTTCATTAAAATTTTTACACCCCCGATCACACCGGGGGTTTTTTATTATCTTCCCAAACAAGTTTATAATATGAATCAACGAACAACTTTTCTTCCTTTGGCTTTGCTCCTTTTGCTGGTAGCCTGCAAAAATGAAGTAGCCCCGGTAAGCAATAGCCAGGCTGCGCTCACCCTGATGAATACAGCTTATGGAACCGACCCTTTGCAAAAGGCAGATGTATACTTACCAGCGGGCAGAAGTACGAATGCTACCAAAGTTATATTTATGATTCACGGAGGGGCGTGGAGCTCTGGCGACAAAACAGATTTTAATGCTTTTGTAGATACCTTAAAAAGAAGAATGCCTTCCTATGCCATCGTCAACATTAACTATCGTTTGGCCAACGGCTCCGTAAATATTTTTCCCACACAGGAAAATGATGTGAAGGCAGCGGTGGAATTTATATTTTCCAAGAGAACCGAATACAACATCTCCGATAAATTTGTAATGATGGGTGCAAGTGCAGGTGGCCACCTGGCACTTTTGCATAGCTATAAATATTCCGCCCCCATAAAAATAAAGGCCGTAGTAGATTTCTTTGGCCCCTCTGACATGGTAAAGATGTACAACCAGCCCGCACTGCTGGTTCCGCCATCTTTTATTTCGTCGGTTATGGGCGGCACTCCCACGCAGGTTCCGCAGTTGTACCAACAATCTGGCCCGGTAAATTATATTAATGCACAAAGTCCCCCTACTATTATCCTGCAAGGCGGGCTAGACCTGTTGGTATCCCCCTCACAATCTGAAGCAGTGAAAAATAAACTCACCCAGGCGGGTGTAACAAACCATTATGTGTTTTATGCCAGCGGCGGCCACGGCGATTGGGATGCCCCAACATTTACAGATGCCTTTAATAAAATCCAAGCGTTTCTAACAATTCATGTACTATAACATTCATCAAACCTTTTTACGTTTTCAATGAGATACTTTTCCATTTTTATAGTATGCTTGCTTGTTTCTTGTGGCGCCTATTCCCAGCTTTATTTTAAATCCACCTTAAAATCTAACCGGGAAAAAATGTATAAAAACCTGGTTCAAAATTCTATTAATAAGAACTTATCTTCCCCACTTACAGAAGCAACCGAAGAAGACTGGCAGGGAGCGTTTTGGGCGTTGCAATTGTTGCAGTACAAATCTCTCTGGGTAAATGGGAGGATAGATTCTGCTGCGGAACTAATGCACGGCAGGTCTGAAAATTTTCAAAGAGCCACCCTGGAATTATTATACGGCAACTACCCTGGTAAGTATTATCAACAGGTAAAATTGTTGCTGATGCAAACAAGCAATGCAAAAATATTTGCCATGTGTGCCGTTTATATTTTAAACAGTAGCCGGGCAGCGGAGGATGTAAATTTTCTTGCTGTAAAAACAAAGCAGCAACTTGTAAACGATCCGGACAACCCAATTTTGCAACAATTGCTTTACCAGGTAGAGCAGTTTGCCAAACCAGCGCCTGCTTTTGCGATAGATGCATTGTTACAAAAAAATTACCTTCCCGGCCATGTAGTTATTTTTAGTTTTCAACGAAAGAACAGAAATTATCCCGGGTTGGTAATGGTGAGAGATGCCCAGGGCAATTTCATAAAAGACAGTACCGGTAATTATTTTTCTGTACCACAGCTTGCCCGAAGCAGCAGCAGCCTTCCCGGATATTTAACCAACGGCAATACGCCTGAAGGCATTTTCAGAATGAAAGGTTACGATGTTTCTTCCAATGGTTTTATAGGCCCCACAGTAAATGTGCAGCTGACCATGCCTTTTGAAAAAAGCACCCAACATTTTTTTGCAGATTCAACCCTCACCGACAGTACCTGGAACATGGCTGACTACCGCAACCTGCTCCCAGATAAGTTAAAAGATTATTACCCCTTGTACCAAAGTTATTTTGCAGGCAAGGCTGGCCGCACCGAAATTATAATACATGGCACTACTATCAACCCGGCCTATTATACATCTGCTCCCTATTTTCCGTTGACACCCACTATGGGCTGCCTTACCAGTAAAGAAATATGGGACGAAGAAACGGGGAAGCGTATAGAAAGCGATCAACAAAAACTCATCAACGCTATGATACCTGCAGGAGGCGCACAAGGATATGCCATTGTGATAAACATAGATGACGAACAAAGGCCGGTACTCTTGTATGATATTGTACCCATTATAGAAAAGGCCCAACGTAAGTAAACCATCCCTTAGTAACTTTGCTGCATGAACACAGCCCCGCTTGCAGAAAGGATGCGCCCCGGCACACTTGATGAACTGATTGGCCAGCAACAACTCACCGGCAAGGGAAGTATTTTACGCACAGCCATTGAAAATGGGAAAATTCCGTCCATGATTTTGTGGGGTCCACCGGGGGTAGGAAAAACAACCATTGCCAACATTATTGCCAACACATTGCAACAACCTTTTTACCAACTCAGTGCCATATCTGCTGGTGTAAAAGATGTGAGAGAAGTGATAGAGATTGCAAAGAAACAAACCGGCGATATTCTTTTTATTGATGAAATACATCGCTTTAACAAAGGCCAGCAGGATGCTTTGCTAGGTGCTGTAGAAAAAGGGACCATCACACTCATTGGCGCCACCACAGAAAATCCATCCTTTGAAGTGAACAGCGCTTTGCTAAGCCGGTGCCAGGTTTATATATTAAAAGCATTAGAGGAGCAACAACTTATAGGCCTGCTACAACATGCCATAACAACTGACCTGTTGTTAAAAGACAAAAACATTGCTTTAGAAGAAACAGAAGCACTGATCCGTATATCCGGTGGCGACGGCCGCAAGCTCCTGAACCTGCTGGAGCTTGTAGTAGATGCCTGGCCTGGGGCAAAAAGCAAAACAAACAAGATTACCATCACCAATGACTTTGTAATGACGGTTGCCCAACAACGCATAGCCCTCTACGACAAAACAGGAGAACAGCATTATGACATTATCTCGGCCTTTATAAAAAGCATGCGTGGCAGCGATCCTAACGGTGCCGTATACTGGCTGGCCCGAATGATTGAAGCCGGTGAAGATGTTAAGTTCATAGCCCGGCGCATGCTCATTTTTGCCAGCGAAGATATTGGCAATGCCAACCCCAATGCATTGTTGCTCGCCACCAGTACTTTCCAGGCAGTGAGTATGATTGGCTACCCGGAGAGCCGCATCATTTTATCGCAATGCGTTATTTACCTTTCTACTTCTGCAAAAAGCAACGCCTCGTACCTGGCCATCAACGAAGCACTGGATGCTGTGAAAAAGCAAGGGGATCTTGCTGTGCCGCTTCACCTGCGCAATGCCCCTACCAAATTGATGAAACAAATGGACTACGGAAAGAACTACCAGTATGCGCATAACTTTGAAAACAACTTTGTGTTGCAACAATTTCTGCCTCCTGAACTGGACGGACGTACATTTTACTTGCCACAAAAAAATGCAAGAGAAGAAGAACTGAGAAAATTTTTAAAGGAAAGATGGAAAGAAAAATATGGCTACTAAACGGCAGGCTGAAGCAGTACGACGAAACCTAAGCATTCAACCCAGGTAATACAATTTAAAATGAACAATTTCAACAATATGATGACAGAACCTATCTGGACTTGCAAAACATTTGAAGAACTTACTGTTACAGAACTATACTGCATACTTCGGTTACGCAGTGAAGTATTTGTGTTAGAGCAAAAATGTGTTTACCTGGATGCAGATGGGAAAGATTTAAACTCGTATCATTTATGTGGTTGGCTGGGAAACCGATTGGTTGCTTACTGTCGTATTCTGCCACCAGGCCTTGCTTACCCCCAGGCCAGCATTGGCAGAGTCATCACTAGTCATGCTCATCGCAAAGATGGATATGGAAAAATACTCATGCAAAAAGCCATCAAAAAAACATACGAGCTTTTTGACGTAACGACTATCAAAATCGGTGCACAACAGTACCTGCTTCAGTTTTACGGAAACCTTGGCTTTACCCCAACGGGCGAACCTTACCTCGAAGACAATATCCCACACATTGCCATGTTGCATCAGCGCTAATCTTACTTACATACAATAATTTGTTAAGGCCTTCGTTTTAGTAGGAAGCCACTGCTTTGCATTGGCCCATATCCAAAAAATACTATAGAAAGCCTAAACCAATTCTGATGAAACCTTATTTACCTAACTGTTTTTTTAAAGCTGGGCTCACCCTATTCTGCATAGCTTTTCTGCAACAAAAAGCTTCGTCCCAACACCTGGTACTTGGCAATGAAAAACTAAAAGTTGAAGTAGGTGTAAACTTTGGTCCTTCCTTTTTTTTAGGAGACCTGGGTGGGAATTACGGCAAAGGCAAAAGGTTTATTAAAGATTTAAACCTGGAAGAAACGAGGCTCATGAAAGGAGCTTTCATTTCTGTTTACCCCGCAGACTGGATCGGCTTTCGTGCAGCCGCACAGATAACTTACTTATCCGGAAAAGATATTAATATAGATACCTATGGAGAAGACGAAACCTATAGAAAGGAGCGTAACCTCGATTTTAAAAGCAACGTATGGGAAGCCTATGCCGGGGTGGAAATATTTCCGTTGATGATGTTTAATAAATATGATGACTATGAACCCCGCTTAAAACCTTATGGGGTAATCGGTGTTGGACTTTTCAATTTTAATCCCAAAGGCTCTCTCACTTCCAGCAACGGAACAAAAACATGGTACGAACTGCAACCTTTGAGAACCGAAGGGCAAGGCATGACAGAATACCCTTCTAAAAAGCCTTACAACCTAACTCAGATAAATATTCCAATGGGTGTAGGTGTCAAATATCAGGTGAGCGACCGGGTAAACATCGGAACCGAATTTCTTTACCGAAAAACCTTTACGGACTACATTGATGATGTAAGCACCACCTACATAAATCCTATTTACTTCGACACATACTTGTCTGTTCAAGATGCAGCACTTGCACGAAAACTCCATGATAAAACAAATTCTTTGGTTATACCGGCCAACAGGACCAGGCCCGGGGAGCAAAGAGGAAATTCAAGAAACATGGATGCTTATTTTTCAACAGTGTTGAAGTTAGGAGTAAGACTCGGGGCTATCTACAATAGCCCGGAAGCACGTAACGCAGCAAGACAGACAAGGTGTCCCAATTTTTATTGATACTAAACCCTTCTACAGTGATAAAAAAATTGGTTTTCAAAATATTCTTTTTGGCTTGTTCCCTTACCTTGATCCTCCTTACCCTGAGCTCTACAGCTTACAGTAGCGAAACTGCGAGCAAAACAATTATCATGTTTTTCAAGGCTAACAAGGGAAAAATAAACGTGCAAATAAAAGGGCCTGCCCGCAAAAATATTCAGCTCTACCTTTTTGATACAGGTGGGCAGCTGGTGCGCAAAACAGAAGGCAAAGCCAGTAACATAATCACTTTGCATAATATAGAAAGTGGACAGTACCTCTATCAATGCTTTGAAAACGATGTGGAACTAAAGAGTGGCAACCTGTTGGTTTTTAAAAATAAAATTGATTACGACTAAAGATATTTAAGTGCAAGATATACGGCAGAAGCGCCCATCCTTAAACGGATAACAAAGTATAATCATATACATTGAATACCCCTGAAACCACAGCTTTCGTTTCGTCACTATTTCTTGCCTTAACCTTTTTTAAATAAGGAGTTGATTACCCATAATTAAAAAGCCATGGAATACGAGCCATGGCTTCTTTTTTATTTTTCGTACCTATTGAGGCAATGTTAAGTATTAGGCGAATTCTTCCTTTAGGTATTTTGCAGTAAAACTTTCCTTCACCTTTACAAGGCCCTTTGGCTCGCCTTGGTACAGTACTGTTCCGCCACCAATGCCTCCTTCCGGGCCAATATCCATGATGTGATCGGCTACTTTTATCATATCCATATTATGCTCTATAACCAATACAGTGTTACCCCTGTCTACCAGTTTATTTAATACATCCAGCAAATGCTGTATGTCTTGAAAATGCAATCCTGTGGTAGGCTCATCTAAAATATAAAAGGTTTTACCAGTGTCCCGCTTTCCGAGCTCTGTTGCCAGTTTCACCCGCTGCGCTTCCCCTCCACTAAGGGTTACAGCGCTTTGCCCAAGGGTAATATATCCGAGGCCTACTTCCTGCAACACTTTTATCTTTCTGTAAATAAATGGTACTGCATTAAAGAATTCCACGGCATCGTCCACTGTCATATCCAGCACATCGCTGATAGATTTTCCCTTGTAACGAATTTCAAGGGTTTCCCTGTTGTATCTTTTACCATTGCATTTTTCGCAATGCACATATACATCCGGTAAAAAATTCATTTCTATCACCCGCATGCCACCACCTTCGCACACATCGCATCTACCCGTTTTTACATTAAAAGAAAAACGACCAGCATTGTAGCCCCTTATTTTCGCCTCTGGCACCAGCGAGAACAGCGTTCTGATATCAGTGAAAAAACCGCAGTATGTTGCAGGATTGCTGCGGGGCGTTCGCCCGATTGGACTCTGGTCTATTTCAATCACTTTATCAATCAACTCCAATCCCTTTATGGATTTATATGGCAAGGCTTCTGTTTTAGAACCATAACAAAAATGGCTCAGCAACGGGTAAAGCGTTTCGTTGATCAAGGTAGATTTTCCGCTGCCGCTCACCCCCGTCACCAAAATCAATTTGCCCAAAGGAAACTGCACATTTACATTTTTAAGATTGTTGCCCGCAGCACCCTTCAATTCTATCATGAGGCCACTACCCTTCCTGATTTCAGCTGGTACTGCAATACCCTTTTTTCCACTCAGGTACTGTGCGGTATCAGAGCCAGATTTTAAAACCTCTTTTGGCGTGCCGGCCGCCACAATAGAACCCCCATGTGTGCCAGCGCCCGGACCAATATCTACCAGGTAATCCGCTGCCAGCATAATGTCCTTGTCATGCTCTACCACCAGCACACTGTTGCCAATGTCTCGCAGGTTTTGCAATGCTTTTATCAGCCTTTGGTTATCTCGCTGGTGCAGGCCAATACTGGGCTCATCTAAAATATAAGTGATGCCTTGTAGCTGCGATCCTATTTGCGTGGCCAGCCTGATGCGCTGGTACTCGCCACCACTCAGGCTTTTAGAAGGGCGGTACAAGGTTAAGTAAGTAAGCCCCACATTGATCATGAAGGTGAGCCGCTCCCGTATTTCTTTCAGTATGTCTTTTGCAATAAGATTTTGTTTGGTGGCGAGTCTTTTTTCTACACCTTCAAACCACGCAAACAAGTGATCAAGATCCATCTCGCTCAGCTGTGCAATATTTTTTTCATCAACCTTAAACCAAAGACTTTCCTTACGCAGCCTCGTGCCGGCGCATGTTTCGCAAGCCTTCAGTTTCATGTATTTTTCTACCCAGTCTCTCATCGCCTCTGTAGTACCCGGCGAAGAAAACCAGCGCTTCAGCATGTTTACGATACCCTCGTATTCTGTAGCATAATAAATGGATCCCTCTTGCGGTACATCCATTTCAATGTCTGCATTCTCTTCTTCTATCACGTCTTCCTTACCGTACAATAAAATGTTGAGTGCCTTTATTGGTAGGTCTTTAATGGGCTTGTCCAGAGAAATCTTATGTTTTTTAGCCAACTGCTGTACCTGTTTAAAAATGTAAGCTTCCCTTTCTTCACCCAGCGCTGCAATACCGCCGTTCTTTACACTCACCGTCCTGTCTGGTATAACCGCATCCATGTTTACCTGGTACACGGTGCCCAAGCCTTTACAGGTAGGGCAGGCGCCATACGGCGAGTTAAAGGAAAATGCATTAGGACTTGGCTCTTCGTAACTTATGCCGGTATCTATACACATCAATTGCTTGCTGTACTGTACTACTTTATTGTCGTCGTTGATAAGCAGGAACAATAAATCTTTGCCCATAGCCAAAGTTTTTTGTACACTCTGGCTCACACGAAATTTCATATCATCTGTAACCTGCAGGCGATCTACTACCACCTCTATATCATGAATTTTATACCGATCTACCTGCATGCGGGCGGTAAGGTCTAACACTTCACCATCTACCCTCACCTTTAAAAATCCCTTTTTGCGAATATCTTCAAACAGTTCCCGGTAGTGTCCTTTCCGCCCACGCACAAGCGGTGCCAGCAAACTGATTTTTTTGTTCTTAAACTTGGCGTAGATAGATTGTACAATTTCTTCCTCGCTGAACTTCACCATTTTCTTACCTGTGTTATAACTGTAAGCTTCACCCACACGGGCATACAACAGCCTGAGAAAATCATATATCTCTGTAATGGTACCCACCGTACTCCTTGGATTTTTATTGGTTGTTTTTTGCTCTATAGAAATAACCGGCGACAGACCGGTGATCTTATCTACATCCGGCCGCTCCATGTCGCCAACGAACTGCCGGGCATAGGCACTAAAACTTTCCATATAACGGCGCTGCCCCTCGTTGTAAATAGTATCAAATGCCAGCGACGACTTGCCGCTGCCACTTACGCCGGTAAAAACAACCAATTTGTTTTTGGGAATGCTGATGTCGATATTTTTGAGGTTGTGCTCCCGGGCACCAAACACTTCAATAAATTCCTCTGTATTTTCTGATGCAACAGCTGTTGCCTTTTTTGTAGCCATTATATTACTCCTTGTGGTAAAGATACAAACAATAGCAAGGGTCTTTTGTTAGCCAGCCGCCAAAGTATATTACCTAATGTCATAAATTTATCTTTATAAAAATATTTTATGCTGTTTAACCTGTTTAAAAAGAAGCATCCCAGCCGGTTTATTGACAAAACCTATGGCAATTTAAATGCCATGAAGCGGGCTTGTTTGGAACTTGCAAAAAAAGAAGAAAACGTGCTGTTCATCGCATGGTTTAGCGATACCGCAAATGATTTTAAGCGACTATTTCTGGCCAAGGAATTGCCCGAAGACAGAATTATAGAGGTAAGAAATTTACACAGCGCCAAAGTGAACCTGCATAGACCTGTTTTTTTGGAGCATTTCCCACTTTATGCAAAAGAAGAAGCATTGGTTCAAAATTGGGATGCGAGGCAAATAGATGTGTACAACTCGCTTGATGATGGGTTGTTGCAGCATTTTGGTGGCGAACGCATCCTTACCCTTATGAAGCAAATGGGTATGCACGAGGACGAAACAATCGAACACCCGCTTATCAGCAAATCTATCAGAAGAGCCCAGGAAAATATTGCCGAAAAAGTTACTATAGAACAAACTACCTCATCTGCCGGGCAATGGTTTCAAAAAAATATAGGCTAAGACGGATCGGCTGCAGGGCCCGTTGATACTGCTTTTAAACCCAACAGCCTTTTCTAGAAACTGGCGCAATACAAAAAAAATTTTGGCAGATAAATATTTCAGCGTATACCTTTGCAACAGCAAGCTGAAAAGCGTATAGTTCTTTAATCATTCACTTATCAAGAAAGGCAGAGGGTAATGGCCCGATGAAGCCTTGACAACCTACTTAAACTTCGGTTTGAGAAAGGTGCCAATTCCATCTCAGCAGTAATGTTGGGAGAGATAAGTCAGATATATAGCCTCAAAATATTCTATAATATTCAAAGCTCATCTGATTTATCGGATGAGCTTTTTTGTTTTACAACAAACCGCTGTCGGGGTTTTCAACCGCCGACAGGGTTACAAAACCCCGACAGCGGCTTTTAGCCCTGTCGGCGGTTAAGAAAGTAAAACCAACATCTCCTCCGGTAATTTTCTACGGATTCCTCTTGTTAGTGCTTACATTTTATTTTTTCACCGGCGCATTTTAAAAACCTGCAGTCGCAAATCAAAAAAATTATGAGCAACGCAACACAACTCATTCACAGCATTCCCACAGACCCGTTAACCGGCGCCCTAAGTGTGCCCATTTATCAAACCAGTACATTTGAGCAGGATGCACCCGGCGTAAACCGTGGCTACGATTATGCCCGCTCCAACAATCCTACACGGCAGGCGCTGGAAACACTGGTAGCCACTTTAGAAAAAGGCCACGCAGCCTCCGCATTTGGAAGCGGTCTTGCTGCCATTGATGCGGTGGTAAAACTGCTACAATCAGGCGACGAAATCCTGGCTGTGGATGATATTTACGGCGGTGCTTTTCGCCTGTTCACACAGGTGTATGAAAAGTTCGGCATCAAAGTAAATTATGTAGACACCACCGATGCAGCAAATGTATTCAACGCCATTACGCCGAACACAAAATTGATTTGGCTGGAAACCCCCACCAACCCCACACTTAAGATCAGCGACATTAAAGCCATTGCAAGCATTGCCCGGGCACACAACTGCCTGCTGTGTGTAGACAATACTTTTGCTTCGCCGGCCTTGCAGCAGCCACTTGCATTGGGTGCCGACCTTGTGGTGCACAGCGCAACAAAATACCTCGGTGGCCACAGCGACTTAATTGCCGGAATTGTAGTAGCAAGAGAAAAAGAACTGGGCGAAAAAATAAAATTCTTACAAAATGCCACCGGCGCCATACTTGGGCCATTCGATAGCTGGCTGGTGATACGTGGCATAGAAACATTGCACCTCCGCATTCAACAACATTGCCGCAATGCACAAGCAGTTGCCGAATTTTTAGTTGAGCATCCGGCCGTAGACAAGGTTTTTTATCCAGGCTTGGCTACCCACAAAAACCATGATATCGCCCGGCAGCAAAGCACCGGTTTTGGCGGCATCGTTTCCTTTACTTTAAAAAATGATACAGAAGATGCGGCCATTCGGTTTGTAACAGCTACCCAATATTTTAAATTAGCCGAAAGTCTCGGCGGTATTAAAAGTTTGGTGTCGCACCCGGCAAACATGACCCACAAATCTATACCGGCCGAAAAAAGAATATCAGCGGGTATAGCAGATAGTCTCATCCGCTTGAGCGTGGGCTTAGAGGAAGCTGCGGATTTAGTTGAAGACTTAAATAGTGCCTTTAAACAGCTGGAGAAGAATGAATTTTTTACGAAGGAAAATAATTTGGTTTCCAGCATCAGTGCATAGCCCGGCTTTTGTTGTGTCACTCTCTTGTGCTGTATCAAATAATTGAACAAATAAAAACCGTAAATCAAATAAATTATGTCCGTCAATAGTAATCAACCTGCTTTACCCCCTTCTAAAAAGCTTACCCTTGGTCTTTTCGGTTTTGGCGTAGTGGGCAAGGGCTTGTACGATGTATTAAACGCTACACCCGCATTGCAAGCTTCCATCAAAGAAATATGTATAAAAAATCCTGCTAAACAAAGAGCCATCTCTGCCGATCATTTTACTTCAGTTGCAGCAAAACTATTGGAAGACGAGGAAATAAATGTGATTGTAGAATTGATAGACGATGCAGAAGCAGCTTACGCCATTGTAAAGACTGCTTTGCAAAAAGGCAAGGCCGTGGTAAGCGCCAATAAAAAAATGATTGCTGCCCACCTGGAGGAATTGTTACACCTGCAACACGAAAATCAAACAGCATTTTTATACGAAGGTTCCTGCTGCGCCAGTATTCCCATCATTCGCAACCTGGAGGAATATTACGACAACGACCTGCTGTCTTCTGTAAAAGGTATTGTAAATGGCAGCACCAATTACATTCTCACAAAGATATTTGAAGACGGTCTTTCGTTTAAGGATGC
>JANPJW010000236.1:0-3419 GCA_031425715.1 Chitinophagaceae bacterium
TTTAAAAGTGATACTATTATTGTGTTTAGTTATTAGTAGATAATTCAAAGGAAGATGCCAATGTTTCCTTTGAAGTTTCCGGCAAAAAATCCCGCACATCAGCTACCACACCGGTGATAGCAGCTACTGCAGCAGTCAACGGGCTTGCCAAAAATGTTCTTGCATCGGGGCCCTGCCTTCCTTCAAAATTGCGGTTACTCGTGCTGAGGCAATATTTGCCAGCAGGTATTTTGTCTTCATTCATGGCAAGGCAGGCACTGCAGCCCGGCTGGCGTAATTGAAAACCCGCTGCTTCAAATATTTTATCAATCCCTTCTGAAATGGCCTGTTGCTCTACCTGCTTGCTGCCCGGTACAATCCATACTTCTACATCCGAAGCTTTTTGTTTACCTTTTACAAAGTCAGCAACAAGGCGAAGGTCTTCAATGCGGCTGTTGGTGCAGCTTCCAATAAAAACATAATCTACTTTTTGTCCTTGTATGGGCATGCCTGCACGCAGGCCCATATAGGCAATTGATTTTTGAAAAGAGGGTCTTTCGTTTTCAGCTATTTCATTCAAAGCAGGAACATTTCCACTCACCGAAATCCCCATGCCGGGATTGGTTCCGTAAGTGATCATTGGTGTAATATCTTCTGCTGCAATGAATAATTCTTTTTCAAAAACAGCGTCTTTATCACTGAACAATGTTGTCCATTTAGCAACGGCATCATTCCATTTTTCTGCAGGTGGAGCAAATTTTCTTCCTTTTATATAATCAAAAGTTATTTCATCAGGTGCAATCAAACCACAGCGGGCACCCATTTCTATACTCATATTGCAGATGGTCATTCTAGCTTCCATAGAAAGAGAACGGATGGCAGAACCTGCAAATTCCACCGCATAACCAGTGGCGCCGCTGGCTGATATTTTAGATAGAATATACAACACAATATCTTTACTCACTACACCGGGGCTCAGTTCACCCTCTATAAAAATGCGCATCATTTTTGGTTTGGTTTGCAGCACACATTGCGTGGCCATTACCATTTCTACTTCGCTGGTGCCAATACCAAAAGCAATGCTGCCAAAAGCGCCATGGGTGGAAGTATGGCTGTCGCCGCAAACAATGGTCATACCCGGTAAAGTAAGGCCCAGCTCCGGACCGATCACATGCACAATTCCCTGGTAGGGATGTCCGAGGTCGTATAATTCAATACCATGCTCTGCGCAATTTTTTTGCAAGGTTTCTACCTGCAGTCTTGATAAAGTTTCTTTGATCGGCAAGTGCTGATTGAGCGTCGGTACATTATGATCGGCGGTGGCTACCACCTGTTTGGGACGTAAAACTTTAATGCCCCGTTTGTTTAAACCTGCAAATGCCTGTGGGCTGGTTACCTCATGTATTAAATGTTTGTCGATGTACAACACAGCAGGCCCATCTGTGATGGTTTTCACCACATGTTTATCCCAAATCTTTTCAATTAACGTTTTAGACATTTATGGTTTTTATCGTTTTGATTTTTGATTCATGATTTCCCTTGTTCCTTTTGCCTTCTACCTTTTGCCTTTTTACTTTTTTACGCCGCCACTACTTTGTGCTGCAAGGCCATGTGGTGCAGGTCTGCATCTTCCACTTCTTTTTTGCTATCGGCTAATTTCAAAAATTCATCGTATAAAATATCAATATCGTTCCGGTCGTAATGGAACCCAATTTTTTGAAAACGGAATGCGAGCGCACTACGGCCACTCCTTGCCGTTAGTACAATCCTGGATCCATCGGCGCCTACCTCTTCGGGGGCAATAATCTCGTAGGTTTGGGTATCCTTTAAAAATCCATCCTGGTGAATGCCAGACGAATGGGCGAAAGCATTGGAACCCACAATGGCTTTATTAGATTGCACGGGCATCCGCATGGTATCTGCTACAAGGCGGCTCATAGGATTTAACTGCGGCGCTTTTATATTGCTGTAGTAGCCCAAACTACTGTGCTGCTTTAATATCATCACTACTTCTTCCAGGGCAGTGTTGCCGGCTCTTTCGCCCAGCCCGTTGATGGTGCATTCTATTTGCCTGGCACCACTTAATACACCTGCTATAGAATTGGCGGTGGCCAAACCAAGGTCGTTGTGACAATGGCAACTGATGATGGCCTTATCAATATTGGGCACATTGTTTACCAGGTAAGCAATCTTTTCGCCATACTGGTGGGGGAGACAATAACCGGTGGTATCCGGAATATTTACCACGGTGGCACCGGCTTTAATCACCGCTTCTATTACACGGGCCAGGTAAGCATTATCGGTGCGGCCAGCATCTTCTGCATAAAACTCCACATCATCTACAAAGTTCTTTGCCCATTTTACACATTGTACTGCTCTTTCCAAAATATCCTGCTGGTTGGAGTTGAATTTAGATTTTATATGAAAGTCGGAAGTGCCGATGCCTGTATGAATACGTGGGCGCACTGCATACTTTAACGCTTCGGCTGCCACTTCAATATCTTTTAAAACTGCCCGGCTCAAAGCACAAACCGAAGTGTTTTTGATTACTTTGGATATTTCATTTACAGAATCGAAGTCGCCAGGAGAGGAGATGGGGAAACCGGCTTCAATAATATCAACGCCCAACTCCTGCAATGCCAGTGCAAGGGCTACTTTTTCCTTGGTATTTAGTTTACAACCAGGCACCTGTTCCCCGTCACGCAGGGTGGTATCAAAAATGTGAACTTTTCCTTGAGACATAATTGTTAGTTAGATAGTGTGTGATAAAAATGCTTGCACTTATATTTGTAAGTAGGGTGCTGTTGAATATTACCACCCCAATTTACCCATGCCAGCAGGCCTTTTAAAAACAAAATGCCTGTCCATTTACGTATTTTAAAAGGGGTAATGACCATGCAAAACCAATGTAGCAAAGGATTTACTATAAAATGAATTACGATGTTCAACCGCTCTAACGACGGCTTATTTCAACTGGTAAAGTCACTCGAAAAGAGTGAGAAGCGCAACTTTAAGTTGTTTGTGAGGCGCAATAGCAGCAGCGATGAGTTAAAGAGCATACAACTTTTTGATGCGTTAGACAGGATGTCTGATTACAATGAAGCTATATTGCTAAAGAAAAATCCTTCCATCAGCAAAGGTCAATTAAGCAATTTAAAAGCTCAACTGTACCGGCAGATACTCAGCAGCCTGCGCATTATAAAAGACGAGGTAAATATTGATTTACAATTAAACGAGCTCATGGATTATGCCCGCATCCTCTACCACAAGGGCCTCTACATTCAAAGCCTTAAATCTTTAGATAAACTGAAAGAACTGGCAAGATCTCACAACCAGTTAACGTATCTGCAACAGGTATTGTTTTTTGAGAAAAAAATTGAGGTTTTATATATCACACGAAGTATTCAAAACAGGGCTAACCAACTTACCCAGGAAAGCGA
>JANPJW010000237.1:0-3624 GCA_031425715.1 Chitinophagaceae bacterium
TTCCTGGCAAACCGATACATAAGGTCCCGATAGCAAAAAACAAATTCCTGAAATACCTTTTCCGTCATAATGCAATAGCTATAGTATTAAGACAGTTGAGCGGGTTACTTCGTTACATTTTTTAAAAATTTATTTCTACCGCCGCAGTTGTTCTCTTTTCTTCACAAACCCATACTTCCACCCGCATAGGCCGATCTCCCGAAAGCCTTCGGGAGTTTTCACCGGCATCGCAACTATTGTAGACTAACTAATATTTTCCTAACCCAGATTCAGCGATCTGAAGTAAATAAAACAGACAGAGATTACATTGGATAAATTTGATTAGACTTTTGACTTGCAGATGCAGGTTAAAAGACTTGCATCTGCACCCGCATCATTTGGGATGATGCTTCGAAGCATGACAAACTTTGCGTCGCTGGAGAGAACTCCAGGCGACGGCGTAAAAAATGGGAATACCAACGTGGGAGAAAAATAAATAAGCGCCACATTCCTATCTCTACATCCTTTTAAATACCAAAGTATCAACTTTATTTTTTTCCTTAGTACTGTTTACAATGAATACAATTTCAGCGAATGTAGTTTTGAAGAAAAAATAAATATTCTGGCGATAATTGTCAATATTTTCATTTTCAAATGGTAAAGTTGATTGTGGGCAAATAATGTCAAACTTGCCTGATCTTGCTAATTTTAAAAAACTACTGCCATCAATACAGTATCTGTTAGTTATTTTTGATTTGCCGAAATAAAAATAGTATTGCGGATAAATTATTTTTTCCTTCTCAATAAATAAGTCTTTAGGCACTAAAGAGTCAACCAGATTATATTTACTTAATGATCGATCAAACCGATATTTTGCTACAAATAAACCTCGGTTTGTGGAAGAGGCAACTGATTTTGAATGGTAAGTGTAGTGAGTCTGTAGGGACGAAATATTTAATACATAAATCAATACAATTTTGTAAAGTGTGTAAAAGATAAATGTTGTCAAACCAACATAAAAAATTAGCTTGACTTTTTTCGTTCGCTTAATATAATCCATTATAACAGAGTTTTTCACCGGCATTGGTATTCCACTCTCTCGATTACGACGCCCTCGCCTGCTGTGGTCACCAGCGAGGCAACCATTTTAGGATAACAATTTATTTCTGACTTGTGCTATGAGTTTCTATTACCCAATAGAGGTCCCCAATTCCTTACAGCTTCCAACTACAAATGGCTTCCACTACTTCATGAAGATAAATACTAAAACATCATTGTAAGCAGTCTTCAGTTTTTAGTTCAGCAACAATGAATAGAACTGAATGCCTTGGCCCCCGATGGCTATAGTGGTGAATAATAAAATGCTTCGAAGCACTACAAACTTTGCGTCGCTGGAGACAACTCCAGGCGACGGCGTAAAAATTGGGAACACCAACATTGGACAGAGTGAGGCGCTAAAGCCTAACACTTACGCCAGTGAAGGCCCGAACAGATAATAATGTGATCATCTTGAGTGGGGGAAACTTATCATTTATATCCCGATGTGGTTGATTCAGTGAAATCCTTTCTTACATTATTGTAAAATTTATCAGTACCGGTATCATACAATGCTTTCTCCTGTTCACTAAAATCTCTTCTAAAGCTAAATTTTGAATTGCCTTGTGTATTATCCTTTACAACCTTCCAATACGGGCAACGCAGCAATAATGTATCCCCTTTCCATTGATAATAAAACCCAGCATCCGTATTTCGCAGATGTACAAAACTTTCGCTACCATCGAGATTACGGCCATAGGTGAAAATAATTCCAGATTTACCATCGTCTACAAAAGGCAAATTCTGAGTTAATGTAAAACAATGATTCTGATCTCTACAAATCAGGTTTGATCTAGAATCTTTGAACAAACATGCAGAAAAAATCATTAATAATATTAACACACTTGTATATCTAGCAAAATTCTTAACCATCTTTAATTTTTTAAGTCGAAATAACCTCTTTTCTGAAAAGCATGAGATATTGGTTTTTCACCAAACTAATTTCTTTTACCTAAAGCAGTAGCGGCTGGTGTTTTTATAATCATTCCTGCAACTCATTTATTAACTGTGAGATTTAATGCTCCAACTCCTGCGGAGATATACGGCCGGGCCCAGTGTGCTGAATATCTGTGCAATACTAAATTACTGTATTGAGGGCTCTGGTTGTAAACTAAAAAAACACTGCTGCAAGTGATTGTTTTGTCACCCCCGTTTTGGTACTATGCATAAAAAATCCCGGTTACTTTCGCAAACCGGGATTGAATCAATTAAATAAAATTAATGTTGATGATTGTGCTGCATGGCTACCAACTCATCTGCCGTTACTTTTTTCTCTTTTGGCTTTGATTGTGATGCTGCAAAACCAAATACTTTCTCAGTAATCAGGCGGCGGTACGTGGCATCCACCTGCTTCTCATCTTTCATCATGCGGTCTATATAACTTTCCAGCCAGCTCATGTCTTCGCCCATGTTCATCTGGCCAAAGTAGCGCATCACTTCCATCTTCATGGTATCTTTTAGTTCGGCTTCGCTCACTTCCAGTTTATTTTCGTTGATCAGGCGGTCGCTTATCAACGTCCACTTTAATTGGTTGCTAAAAGTTGGGAATTCAGCTTCTGCCTGCTCGGGTGTTTTAGGAGTATCACCGCCCGTTTGCAACCAACGCTTCAGGAAAGTTTCGGGAAACTGCATTTTGGTTTCATCCAACATGTAATGGTACAACTGGTCCTGCAACTGGTTAAGACTTTGTGAGGCCCAGTATTGTTCCATTTCGGTAGTTAGTAAGGCACGCAGTTCTTCTTCTGTTTTTACATCTTTACCAGGAAATATCTCTGCAAAAAATTCTTCGTTCAACGCTCTTTTTTCTACCAGGCCAATCTTTACAATTTCCAATTTGAAATATTTGTCGGCAGCTTCTTTATCGTTCTTTTCAAAACCCAGGTCCTGCAACATCATTTCTAATTTGTCTGCTTCAAAAGTATTACCCAATTGAAAAACATAATGGTCACCCACTTTTTTGCCCATCAATTCTTTTTGAATTTTTGGAGTAAAATATTTCAGGATCACAGAGTTTTCTTTGCTGATGCCGCCTTCCACTACGTTACCATCTTTATCGCTTTCAGTAAACAACACATTGAGAACGTTTTCTTCGTTGTCCACTGTTTCGGGCTCTGTCATGTTACCGCCTTTAATCTGCATGCGGCTAATCTCCTCGTTGAGCATATCATCTGTAATGGTTACAATGTGCCTTGTAACGGGCGCTTTGTCAAAAGCAGGAATCTGGAACTCAGGCTTCAATCCAATTTCAAATTCAAACTCCACTTCGCCTGGATTGTTCATATCCAGTTTACTCATATCATTGGTAAGCGGAAGCGGCTGGGCAAAAATATCGGGCTTCTCATTGTTCAACCAGGTAAACAATTCTTTTTCTACGGTTTTAAGTACTTCATCAGAGAAGATACCGGCACCATACATCTTACGGATCATACCTGCAGGAACCATTCCTTTTCTAAAACCAGGAATGTTGGCCGATTTACTATACTCCTTCAATTTTTTTTCAAAAGTTGGAAAGTAATCTTCCTTATTAATTTTTACAATGAGTTTATCATT
>JANPJW010000238.1:0-30812 GCA_031425715.1 Chitinophagaceae bacterium
AAAAAAGGTAAAATGCCCATCAGAGAAGCTACGATGCACGACATTCAACAAATTCAAATAGTGCGCAACGCTGTAACAGAAAATACCCTTTCAGACCCCGGGCTTGTAACCGATGCCGACTGCCTGATATTTTTGACTGAAAGGGGAAAGGGCTGGGTCTATGAAATCGATCATCAAATTGTAGGATTTTCCATTGTCGATATGCAAGACAATAATATTTGGGCCTTATTTCTACAACCCGCATTTGAAAAGCAAGGGATTGGCAGACAGTTGCACGACATTATGCTGAACTGGTATTTTGCACACACAAAAAATAATGTTTGGCTGGGTACTTCGCCCAATACGAGGGCCGAGAACTTTTACAGGAAACTGGGGTGGGTCGAAATTGGCGTCCATGGAAAAAATGAAATTAAATTTGAAATGACATTTGACAATTGGTTATCCCAAAAACGAACACGATGAGTGTTGAGGCTGGCAGAAGCCCCGGTGGTAAAAAAATACGTTGAGGTACCTCATAAAAATACAATCATCCATTATGGCTTTCTGCTGATTTTCGGCGGTCTCATTAGACAGGTTGAATACTACCGGGCGGATTGTGTACGTAGAAAAAGATTGAAATCATGCCTGAAAAAAACAACAAAATGCTGAAGGAAAATATTCTATCAGCCTATGAGGAAATGGCGGAAAAGTATGACGAACTCATAGACCACAAACCGCACAACGCTTATTACGACAGGCCGAACACCCTCTTGCTCTTGCCGGAAGACCTGCAAGGAAAAGTAGTGCTGGATGCGGCCTGCGGTCCCGGTAAATATGCGGAAATTCTACTTGGTAAAGGAGCCATAGTGAGGGGTTTTGATATTAGTCCAAAAATGGTAGAGCTGGCAATCAAAAGAAATAATGGGCGGGGTCAATTTTTTGTGCATGATTTATCTGATCGTTTGGACAATGTTCAAACAAGTTCCTGCGATATTATTCTTTGTGCTTTGGCCCTACACTACATCAGCGACTGGACATTGACTATCCAGGAATTTTACAGGGTTTTAAAACCGAACGGCATATTAGTTCTGTCAATCGAACATCCATTTAATGATTTTATTTTCTTCAAGTCGAATGCATACTTCGAAATTGAAAATGTGAAATGTACCTGGAAGGGATTTGGAAGCCCGGTAGAAGTAAACAGCTTTAGACGTTCACTTCGTGATTGCATTGCACCACTAACAGACAACGGCTTTTACATTGATAAATTGGTGGAGCCAATGCCAATAGCAGCGTTTGAAAAGGCCGACCCAAGGCATTTCAAGGAACTCAGCGAATTTCCCGCATTTATGTGCATCACGGCAATTAAAAAGCCCAACGGATATAGCGAATGATCGTCCCCAGCAAATTCCGTTACCAATAAAGAGCCTCATAAACTTCTTTCCCTAAAAAGCATTGCGCTATCAGTTTAAACTAATTATGGTAAATATTGTTTCATGGGCATATGAACAAATTCTTTGCGAACTTTTTGTCTGAAAAGTTTAGGGAACGAACGGAGAAAATAGCTATCGGGATTGCGATTGCAAGTTTCCTGATACACTTGCTGGTAATATTCCTGGTAAAAGAGAACATTATTCAGGCCGATTTAAAACTCACCTCAAGCCCTATCTCTGCCGTATACACACCCTTTTCTTTTATCCTTGTTTACGAAGTGTTCTTATTGGTTTTTTACCTTCCGAGGTCCATTTCGAGTTACATTGGCAAGCAATACGAAATCATAACGCTCATTGTGATCCGGAGGATTTTCAAAGACATTGGTAATATTGAAATGTCCTCCAGTTGGTTCAGGGTGCAAAGTGACCTTCAGTTTACCTACGATATGGCAACCGCCCTGATCCTGTTTTTTTTGATTCAAAAATTCTATCAAAAATTAGAAAGACAGGTCGGCGAAGACAATGCCAAAACGCTTCAAGGACAACTTCGGATAAATAGGTTCATAGAATTAAAAAAGCGTATCGCTACTTTTTTGGTTCCTGTTTTAATTGGCCTTGCAATTTACTCATTTACGGTGTGGATAATTGCCTCTACCCAACACCAGGCGGGCAATTTATCTACTTTTAAAAATGTAAATAATATATTTTTTGAAGATTTCTTTATGCTGTTAATCATCATTGATGTGATACTGCTGTTGTTCTCACTTTTCTATTTCGACAGTTTTCACACCATCATGAGAAACTCCGGTTTTGTAATATCAACGATTTTAATAAAGCTTTCATTTTCGGTGGAAGGTGTAATTAACAATGCCCTTATTGTGGCGGCGGTAGTTTTTAGCTACCTGATATTGTTGATTCATAATTCGTATAAGAAGTACAGCATTTCAGACTGAGTGGATCATGCATCATCCAGGTAATTCATTAATCCAGGCTTTATAAATATGGCTGGGTAAAAGCATCAAAATTCAAATGCAATAGAGAATGAAAATAGAACAGCTAATGATAGAGAGGGAAACGCTCTAATTTTTGAAATCAAATGTTCTTAGTACAATGGAGAAATTTCCGGTAATCAAGCAACTCGCAAATACAGTTTCGCAAAATTAAATTTATCCTCTAAGGCATTTAAAGCCGTAGAGTGATTGTTTGAATAGAACACGAAGGCCCTTAGCATGTTGCCTGCGATCGCTGCTTCAATGTGCATCTTTTTCTGGCAACAACGCTTCGGGAGCGTCTAAGCTTTGCCGTCAATCCTTTTACTTCACCACGCTCACATAAAATGACGAAGTTTTTTTGACAACTATGGTACTTTAAAGTTTATTAACCCAAACATTCAACTACCTGGCTATGTCTTTTAAAACACGCCTTTACTTCACAGCAATTGTAACCCTTGCTATTTGGAGCCTCCTGCTTTGGAATCATTTTCATGGCGGGGTGCCCAGCCATCATGTACTCGCCCGGGAAGATCTGCCTCTCATTTCTAACTGGTGGGGAGGCCTTGTACTTCCTGTACTCACCTGGTTTTTATTGTTTCGCATTCATCAACGGATACAAAAGAGTTATCGTGAAGGTCGTTTGAAGAAACTGCCAGTTGCAGTTGTATATGCATTTTTAGCAGCGTTGTTGTTCGGTGCAACGTTGGCTGTTTTTTTTACGCTGGGTTACCAGGATATACCTGGTTACATGTTGATTGGAATTTTTTTAGTGGCGCTGTTTCGCCCGGTGTACCGTGCAGAATGCCTGCTCGGTTTTGTTATTGGGATGACCTACACTTTTGGGGCTGTGCTGCCCACACTGGTGGGCGCTGTGCTGCTAGGGATCTGCCTCGCCATATACAAAGGGCTAAGGCCGGTGTTTTTGTTTTGTAGCAAATTTATTGTAAGCATGTTTTCCAACAATGTAGTCAAACAATGATGAAGTTGTTATGCATACGGGGCTCGTTAACACACTGGGAATAGATGAGCCTTTCCTTGTTGTAAGCTGTTAAGGCCTTGTAAAATTCCAATATCTTATCAGTGGAAGGTTGTATTTTGACAATTCAAATGTCACCGGCCTATGCGTATCTTATTTTGGACGATTTTATTTTTCTTGGCAAAGGATGCCATTTCCCAGGTGGATTATCCCAAGCCAACGCCGAACCCCAATCATCTTTTTTACATTCAACACAATGCCAATCACAATACTTTTGTGTACGATGCCAACTTTGCAAAGCCTGGCCAGTTAAGTGATACAGAGCCAGTGACAATATATCGGGTGATGTATACGGAAGGTGGTATCAAAAAAGAGCTCAGTATGGCACAGCGTACTTTTGCCTATGGTTTAAAAACCAAAAAGCTTGGTAAGAATATTTTTGAATGTAGCCTTGTTTCCTATCCCCAACAAAAACTGTATTTAAAAGTAAGCCGTTCCGGTATTCCTTATGTAGAAACCACGGTTAATGGAAAAAAAATGATGTTGAACAGAATGTTTCTGCAGGCAAAGCCAGGCAGTAGCGGACTCAGCCTTCAGCCGCAGTACATACTCTTTTATGGAAAAGATGCTGCCAGAAAAGATGTGGTTGAAAAATTTATTCCCAAGTCCTAGGGTTAGTAAACACCGCAAATATTTTCTATGTAAAGTCGACAGTAATTCCTCAGCTCTTGCTCGCCCTTTTGTAAAACGAAAAAAACGATTGGTAGTAACCCCTGGCCTCTCCAAACATCCATGCCCGGCTATCTTTTATGCCGGGGTAGTATCCTGAGGCTGGGTGTTCTTTAGAAACGATACAGTTTTTGTGATGTAGGGCTGTGCCGGTGTAGAGGTTAACGATCTCGTTTATTTCTCCGGTGAATATCTGTATGTCTTTTATATTCGCCGAAAGGTCTAAAACAAACTGCAGTACTTTTTGGCTTACCGGATATTTTTCAAAATGCGATGGTTCTAAAAGAAGGATGCGATTGGCCTCTTCATCTTTTTTCCAAAGCGGGTCCAGGTTATAGGAGTTGTAAATAAGTGTTAGCTTATTGGTATCTATTACTGGCTGTGGCGTTTCAGGCAACAGGGTTTGCAATGACAGTTGCATAGTAGGTTGCAAAGTTGCGGGCACATCCATCGCCATGATGTCTTCATAAGTCTTGTCTAAAAAGCTACCACGCTGCTGGCTAAAAGTATATTTGTTTACATTTTCCTGGTTGAAGTAATATTTTTTAGATGAAAATGCGCCAGCTACCCATTGCCAACTGCAATTGTTGCTTGCAATATCGCCATCCAGCAAATGATAATACATCCACTGGCTGGGCTTTCGCCAATGCGCTTTGCCCATATTGCAAACCAAGGCTGCGGTGTACATTCTTGCATGGTTGTGCATGTAACCATTGCTGTATAAATCGGTAATGGCTTTGTCAATGGCTTCAATGCCGGTAGAAGCATCTTGCACAGCCGCCAGCATTTCATGATAGTGCACATCCGGCTGTGGCTGCTTCATGTCTGTCCAAATATTGTCAGCAGCCTGCTGCCACACTCTCTGAAAATATTCCCGCCAGGCCAGCTCTTGTAAAAACTTTTCTATTTGGTAGGGCTTGTATCCTTTTTGTAAAACAGCATCCCTTATTTGTTTTACAGAAATTACTCCACGGGAAATGTATGGGGACAAATGGGTGACTGCACCATCTATGAAGTTTCTTGTTTTGCTGTACTGTATTGGATCTACCCGGCTTATTCTTTCCAGTATTGCATCATAGTTTGTGGGAAACTCAATGCTCCTATCAGCGTGTGTTTCAGATAATGGAACGCTCATATTATCGCTTACTTATTTTATTATGGGTGATTGTTTTTTGGCGGCTGCACTTAAAGCGGTCTACGTCATCGTTGCGCAGCGCCTCGTGCTTGGTACTGCGGCCCTTGGTACGTTCCCGCCAAAGTTTAAAACTGCTGGCCTTCAACTCTGCACGCATTAGTTTTATAACGTCCTGCTGTTTTAAACCAAACTGCATCTCTATGGCTTCAAAGGTTGTACGATCTTCCCAAGCCATTTCAATGATGCGGTCTTTATCTACTATGCTTAACTTTTCTGGTGTAGCCATTTTTAAGTGCTTGTTTTTGTTTTATTCATCCGGCATTTATCACTGCAATATTTTACTTCAGCCCATACTTTTTCCCATTTTTTGCGCCAGGTAAAGGGGCGGTTACATACCACACACACTTTCTCCGGCAGTTGTAAAGGGTTTCTGGTTTTCTGTTTGGTCATAAACTTTGGAGGTATTTTTCTGCCACAGCAAGATGGTTGGCCCGCTTTTCATCAGTCATCTTATCAAATGTGCGCACCAGCATTCCAAGCCTGGGGTTTTGTAAAAAGAAATCCCGGTGCACGTGCATGAATCTCCAGAACAATCCATCCCATACGGGCTGCCATTCTCCCTTTTGATAGTCGCTCATTTTCATTAAATAATTGCTGCCGCTAATATAGGGTTTGGTTGCCATCAACCCACCATCTGCAAATTGCGTCATACCATACACGTTTGGCACCATCACCCAATCATACGCATCTATAAACATTTCCATAAACCATTGGTGCACCTCATCGGGGTCAAACTCACACAACAACATGAAGTTGCCTAGTACCATCAGCCTTTCTATATGATGGCAGTAGCCGGTTTTCAATACTTTTTTTATGGTAATATCTATGGGTGCAATGCCGGTGGTGCCCGTCCAAAAAGCCGCTGGTATTTTGCGGGTGAATTTCCAATAATTGGTGGTGCGTTGTTTGCGCCCTTCCCTTTCATACACGATGCGTATAAACTCACGCCAGCCCACGAGCTGCCTGATGAAACCTTCCAACGAATTTAAAGGTATTGCATTTTTTTCGGCATGATTGAGCACCGCTTCTAAAACCTGCTGTGGCGTGAGCAGGCCGCTGTTCAACATCGGCGTGAGCACAGAATGATGAAGGATATCTTCCTTTGCTACAATTGCATCTTCATAAATCCCGAATTTTTCAAAACGGTTTTTTAAAAAATCATTCAGCCATTGCTCTGCGGCCTCATAGCTGGACACAAAATAATAAGGAGCGTCTGCAGTTCCATAATTTTCATTAAAATGCTGCTGCACATAAGCGCTCGCCTCTAATATGTAATTGTCTTCATCTGCTAAATGAACGATGGGTGCAACGCCTGTTTTGGGAAACTTTAAACGGTTCTCTGCATCAAAAGTCCACTTGCCGCCGGTGGGTTTGCCATCTGCTTCCAGTAAGAGTTGGCGTTGCTTTCGCTGCTGCGTGTAAAAGTCAGTTTGAAAATATGTTTTTTTCTTGCTGAAATAACCGGCTACTTCATCCATGCTGTTGAGAAACCCGGGCGAACGATAAATAGTTAATTCTATACCGTATTGCTTGCAAGCATTTTTGATGTGTTTCTCCAACCAATAATCAGCCAGGTCTGCAACATGAACGTTCGTAATTTTTTGCTGAGATAAGGATGCGATCAACTGCCTTACATCATTCCTTTCGTCCGTGGTTTCAATGTACTCCACAGATATGCCTTTTTGTTGGAGATATGCCTCGTAAAACTTCATGCCCGAGCGGTGTAGTATCAGTTTCTTTTTATGAAAATTGTATTGGCGAAAAAATAGCCATTCTTCCACGAGATAGACCTTCCTGTTTTTTTGCAGGGCAGGGTGTTGTTCAAACAACTGGTGAGGAAAAATCAAGGTCACTTCAGGCATAGTTATCACAAACAATTTGCTCCTGGTAATGTTTAGGAACTGTATAAATTACTTCATGGCATCTTACAACAGCGCAGACATAGCCTCGTGGGAACGTTTTTACCGGGCCAATTTTATCAACAGTCTCACTGGTTTTAAATCTGTTAACCTAATAGGCACGGTCAATGCTTCGGGTCAGGTAAACCTGGGTATTTTTAGCAGTATCGTACATATTGGTTCCAACCCTGCCCTGATCGGCTATATCAACCGGCCTCTAAAAGCGGCTCCACATACTTTTGCCAATATCCAGTCAACAGGCATTTACACCATCAACCATATTCAGCCTCCGTTTGTACAGCAGGCCCATCAAACCAGCGCAAAATATGAGGAGGGGGTTAGTGAGTTTGAAGAAGTGGGACTGACTCCTGAATTTCAGGATGGCATTGCAGCCCCTTTTGTAAAGGAAAGCGCTATCAAATACGCCCTTTCGTTGCAGGAAATCATCCCCATTAAGCTAAACGATACCTTTCTTGTTATCGGTAAAGTGCTGGCGGTGCAGGTTGCGGAGGCTTTGATTACGCCGGATGGGTTTATACAGTTGGATAAAGCCGATTCCGTTTGCAGCAATGGAATTGATGGGTATTACAAGGCATCCCTTATCAACCGCTTTGAATATGCCAAGCCCGGTAAAACTGCCCAAAAATTACCTGCAAGGGAAGAATGAGTTTTATGGTAGCTGGACTCTAATGCTTGCTTGCCATATATCCGTTCCCACTGCAACCCTGTCTTTACTTCTATAAAACAAAGGAGGTAACCTGACTCCTCGGCTGTGCCCGGCTGTCTTTTCATTTCTGTTCTCTCACCTTACCACAATGGCTGGCCCTTTCTTTTTTAAATTATTCGAGTAAACAAATTTGGCTATGGGAATCGTCGCAAGCTTTTAGTATGTTGTGGCTAATAACGCAAACACTGCCGACCTGCGCCGTTCCCCCTGCAAAAATTGATGGATACCTCTAACCTTCGAGCGACCTGACTTGTAAAATTTAAATCAAAATAATATGAGCAATTCAAACAACTCGTCACTGGTACTTGTAGCCGGCGCTACAGGATTTTTAGGCAGTGAGATCTGCCGTCAATTAGTTGCAGCAAACCATAACGTTAGAGCCATGGTGCGTTCCAGTTCGGATGCAAACAAGGTAGCCCACCTAAAAGAACTGGGTATTGAAATTGTGGAGGCAGATCTGAAAGACACGGCCTCTTTGGCACATGCTTTAGAAGGCGTTTCAGAAGTTATTTCTACCGTTTCCTCCACGTTATCCAGGCAAGAAGGCGACTCCATTCAAACGGTTGATGAGGAAGGACAGATAAATTTGATAAATGCTGCTGTAGAGGCAAACATCAGGCAGTTTGTGTATATCTCCTTTTGCGAAATGCCCGGACAGTTTCCCCTGCAAACCGCTAAACGCAAAGCGGAGGAGCATCTTGCAGCGAGCGGAATGAACTATACCATCTTACAACCAACTTGTTTTATGGATGTTTGGCTGAGCCCGGTGCTGGGTTTTGATTTTGCCAATGCCAAAGCTTCTATTTATGGAGATGGAAATAACCGTGTTTCCTGGATTGCTATCAAAGACGTGGCATCGTTTGCATTAGCATCTCTGAACAATGCTGCCGCAACTAATAAAAGCATTGAGTTGGGTGGGCCAGCCGCTCTGAGTCCACTAGAGGTAGTAACGATTTTTGAACAAACACAGGGTAGAAAGTGGGAGCTTCAATTTGTTCCCGAGGAAATCTTACGTGCACAAAAAGATGCTGCTCCGGATCCGCTGAGCGAATCTTTTGCTGGCCTGATGCTTGGGGTGGCCAATGGTAGTGAGATTGATATGAAAATTGCTGCTGATGTTTTTTCCATCCAACTGACTTCTGTACATGACTATGCAAAAAAGCTGAATGGGTAGCTGTAGTAATAGTGAAATAGCCGCATACCCACACGATGTGGCAACACAAAACTGGGTCTTAGTATTTTGTCTTATCCGTTTTATCTGTCCAGTCAGCAAAAACCTTTAGCGCCTCTTCTCTGCCAATAGATTTGATGGGAATTTTTCTATCCTCCATATTGGCAGCCATTTCTTCGTACAGCATAGAATCATCAAAGCCACTGTTGGCAGCATCTTGCCGGTTATTGGCAAAATAAATAACCGCCGGCCTGGCCCAGTAGATGGCGCCCAGGCACATGGGGCATGGCTCGCAACTGGTGTATACTTCGCAACCTTCTAATTGAAAACTACCCAGGTTTTGGCAGGCATCCCGGATGGCCACCACTTCGGCATGTGCCGTAGGGTCGTTGGTAGAGGTCACTTTATTGTTGCCCCGGCCCACAATAACATCGTCTTTTACAATCACACAGCCAAAAGGGCCGCCTTCATTTCCTGTGATGGCTTTTTTAGATAATGCAATAGCTTCCTGCATAAATTTCTCTTCCCGGGTCATGGTCATGTATTTGTTGGCTGTAAATATAAGTGAATCGGTGAGGAAGGCAAATAAGCTGAGGATTGATGCTGTCGGCTCCATTTTAATCCCGAAAAGTGAACAAAGCTTTTTGCTCGTTGTTAGAGGGCTAACTTTGTTTCATAAAATTAGTTACCATGGGCATACGCAGGCAAATTGCTGAATACTTATACCTCAGAAAAAAAGATCCCAATGCACCAGACACGCAGTGGGTTAAATATATGCATGGCATCAATCGATTATCCATTATCCTCTTTCTTGTGGCGATGATAATCATCGTAGTTAAACTGCTGGTTAAATAATCATTATTGCAACATTGCATAAATACTTCTTGCAGCGTTGGCTGAGGCATGCCCTCCGGCACTGAGAATCGTTCTCAGGTCTTTGTAATCTTTTTGTAGGGAGATTCTTTTGCCTTCGTCATATAACAATAAATTCAGTTCCCTCACCAGGTTCTCCACCGTCAGTTCATCTTGTATCAACTCTTTCACCACCTCTTTATCCATAATAAGGTTTACCAGGCAGATATATTTTATTTTGATAAGCTTGCGGGCTATGTGGTAAGATATTTTATTGCCCTTGTAGCAAACCACTTCGGGCACAGCAAACAAGGCTGTTTCTAAAGTAGCCGTACCGCTGGTTACCAGCGCCGCCGCAGATTTAGATAACAACTCATAAGTTTTGTTGCTCACTGCGGCCACGTTTTTATAAGGTGCCACCAGGCTTTCATAAAACTCAGCAGGCAGGCCCGGTGCTTTTGCCAACACAAACTGGTAGTCGGTAAATTGATCGGCTACCTGCAACATGATCGGTAATTTTTTTAAAATCTCCTGTTGGCGGCTTCCGGGAAGTAAGGCGATTATTTTTTTGGAAACCTCCTGCGTTATTGGGTCAGTACTCAGTAAGTCGGTGGTCAGTAAGTCAGTGGTCATTGGCTCATTGGCTCTCACATATTTACCATCCACTAATGACCATTGACCGGTTGCCTGGGACCTTTGATAATCATCTACCACTTCCACCAGCGGATGCCCCACGTATTCTGCCTCAAAGTTCCAGCGGGCATAAAAATCTTTTTCGAACGGAAGTATCACCAGCATTTTATCTACATTTTTTTTAATGCTGTGAATGCGGCTTTCTTTCCATGCCCATATTTGGGGAGAGATGTAGTAAACGATCTTCAACCCTTGTTGCCTCGCCCACCTGGCGATGCGCAGGTTAAAGCCAGGGTAATCTACCAGTATCAATACATCTGGCTGGTAAGCTTTAATATCTTTTTTACAAAAACTGATGTTCTTAAAAATGGTGCCCAGGTTTTGTATCACTTCGGCAAAGCCCATGAAAGCCAGCTCCCGGTAGTGTTTTACCAACTTGCCACCTGCAGCCTCCATCAGGTCTCCCCCCCAGCAGCGAAAATCGGCCGAGCCATCTAGTTTATGCAACTCTTTCATGAGGTTGCTGCCATGCAGGTCGCCACTTGCTTCGCCGGAAATGATATAGTACTTCATGGTTAAAAATTCTGCCGCAAATTAATTGTAAATAAAAGGCAGCCGCAAATTTAGTTAGAAGACCGCTGGTTTATCTTTCTTAATTGTTTGAAGTTGAGGTCCAGGAGGTCGTAGTTCTTTGCATCTGGCAGGTAAAAATGCCACCATTCCGTATCCAATACTTTGAAGCCATTGGCTTCCATGAGTGATTGCAACAGGCGCCGGTTGGCTAAAACTTCTTCCGGTAAACCTGTGAAACTTACATGTGCGGTATCGCTAAAATGATCGAAGGCGGTACCCATATTGAGCTCCTTACGGGTAGCCATATCAATGATAGTAAGGTCTACCGCTGCGCCCCTGTTGTGTCCGCTGCCATACTTTGGGTTGGCGGCATAACGCTCATCTTTTACGGGCTCCCACATTTTTTCGGTAACGCTGTAAGGCCGGTAGGCATCCCATATTTTTAAACCCAGGCCTTTCTCCAACAAGGCTTGTTGAACTTTGGCTAGGGCTACCACGGCTTCCTTCCTCAAGTAGGTAGTGTGGGCGGAGTTGTACAAAGACTGTTTCATAAAGTTATCCAGTCCGGCATATTTAAGCTCTATCATTACCTGGGGAACTCTTGTGTTCAGGGGCCACATGGCATTAAGCGGATTTTCCTGCACCGTTTTCTCAAACTCCCTGCAGCTTTTGATCACTTTCAGCCCATAGGCGTTTACTGCTGGTTGTTGTGCCAGCCCCGGTGCCGGGAGCGCTAAAAATACTCCTGAAAAGCAAGTGAAATATAAGGAGGGTTTAATTATCTTGTAGATAAGTTTTCGGGCGCTTCTCATGATTTTTTTATTCAAATTACTTAATTAACTGCTTACATGAAGCGTAGTTCGATTTATAAATATGCCTGCATACCCGCTGTTGCATTGTACATGCTAGGTTGCAACGACAATAGCCATAGTGGTAAAGAGCCCGATAGTGCTTCAACCGATCAAACTATACAGGCCACTATCAAGAACTTGCTGCAACATACCGATACCATTACTAATAAGTTAGACGACAGCACCCGGCTCTATGCACTTCCTGTGCTCAATTATTATTATGCGGGCAAAAGCTACAGCCCGCTCTGGAGCAAAGATGGGCAATGGTTGCCCGGCGCTGGCTCCTTGCTTGCTTACCTTGATACCTGCGAACATGATGGCTTGTTCAGGGATGATTACCAGCTAACTATTTTAAAATATTACAGAAATCCCCCTCCCGGGGATTCCCTAAAAGCACGGGGCATATCACATTGGGCTAAAGCAGATATTTTATTTACGGATGCATTTGTGAGGCTAACCCAGGATCTGAACCAAGGGCGCTTGCAAAGCGATCGTTTATCGTGGAAGTATCGGCCTGAAAAGCATGCGGGTTTTTTTAGCAAATGTTTAAACCAGGTAGCCTCAGAAAATTCTGTGGTCCAAATTATCGGGCAACTGCAGCCTTCTATAAAAGACTACCAGGCGTTGAAAAATTCCTTACCTGCCTTTTTGAAAACAATGGACAACACACAATATACCTACCTGCAGTTTCCTGCAAGGGATTCTATTGCGTTTCTAAAAAAGCTGCTGCAAAGGCTAAAGGAGTCGGGCGTGCCTGCTGCCAGCGTTTCCAATTACGATTCTTTAAAGCTACATGCAATGCTTGTAAAGTTTCAAAAAGATCATCGCCTGAAACCAACTGGCAAAGTAAATGTAGCCCTCGTGAACTATTTAAATAATACAGACAAAGAGAAATTTAAACGAATTGCCATTACGTTGGATAAATACAAACAGTTGCCTGCGCAAATGCCTGGCAAATATATTTGGGTAAACCTGCCTTCCTACTACCTGCAGGTGTGGGACAACGATTCGCTGGTGATGCGATCCAAAATCATTATCGGCAAACCAACTACTCCTACGCCAGACATCAGCAGTGAGATTACGAACCTTGTGATATATCCCACCTGGACGGTGCCTAGCAGCATTATCAGCAAAGAAATATTACCCGGACTCAAAAAGAACACGAATTACCTGGCCAGAAAAGGTCTTCAGTTATATGATGCAAAGGGAGATCTTGTAAACGCACATTCCGTAAACTGGGCCCGGTTCACAAAGGGAATTCCCTATTTTGTGCGCCAAAGTAGTGGGGACAACAATGCACTTGGGGTGATAAAATTCAACTTTAACAACCCCTATGCTGTATACCTGCACGACACCAACCAACGGTATTTGTTTAAAAACAAAAGCAGAAGCCTTAGTCATGGCTGCGTGAGGGTAGAAGATTGGAAAAGCCTTGCTAATTACATAATAAGGAACGATAGCGCACAGGCTGCCAACTCAGGCAGCAACACCCTTTCTGCAGATTCTATTGCAAGCTGGATTGCGCAGAAGCAGAAACACACGGTACCTGTTAAGCAAAGGCTTCCGCTATTCATCCGCTACCTCTGTTGCGAGGCTGTAAATGGCAATATTATATTTCATGAGGACGTTTACAACAAAGACAAGGTTCTCCGGGAAAAGTACTTTGCTTTGAAATGATTCCTATATTTATCCTCGCCACATGATAAAGTTTACACATATACCCCACGGTAGTTTTCTTTTTATTTGTTTGATTGTAATGGCAACGACTGTTAATGGACAGGTCAAATCTAAGGTTGCTGCATCAACAACTGCTGCCAGTAAAAAGAAAGATAATACGATACTGTTATATGGGCAGGCCAGCTACTATGCCCCTAAGTTTGAAGGTCGTAAAACTGCAACCGGCGAAAAGTTCGGCCACGGCAACGCTACTGCAGCCTGCAATGTACTGCCGCTTGGCACCTGGGTGAAAGTTACGAATCTCAGAAACGGGCGTTCTATTGTGGTAAGAACAAACGACCGCTTACATCCCAAAACAAAGCGTATCATAGACCTGAGTAAAACCGGTGCGCAAAAACTGGGCTACATCAAGCAAGGTCTCACCCGGGTAAAAATTGAAGTACTTAAAGGCAAACCTAAATAGTTGCAGTTATCGCCAGGTGAATAAGGCGTTCCACATTCTCTCTTTTGCGGGCACAGCAGACTACCGTTAAAATATTTCTTCAATTAAAACTAACCCGCTATTTTTGCTGCGTTTACTCAAAACGACATATATGAAGAAAATTATGCTTTCACTTGCAGCCTTTATCAGCTGCGCCATTGCAATAGCCCAAACCGACTACAAGAAAGGCCCAACACTGGGAATTCATTTCGTAGCCAATGATTTTAAATCCGCTGCCACGCTTAGGAATAGCTCCTTAGCTACAGTTATTAGAAATGGCGACTGGAAGAAAATCAACAAAATGTCAACTGGCTTTGGTATTAGTTACACGGAAGGTTTCAGCGATCATATAGATTTTGCGGCGACTTTAAGTGGCTTGTTCGTAGATTACCCGGTGCCCAGTCGTGCAAGTAACGGCAACGAAAATCTTTTGTTAGAAGCAGCAGCAACAGCTAACGTAAAATTGTTGACAGATCAATATTGGTTCAATCCGTTTCTAACTGTTGGGGTAGGAGCCGCAAAATACAAAGGTTATTACAGCGCATTTGTACCAGCCGGTGTTGGTATCCAGGTGAAGGTTGTTCCCAATACGTTTCTTTTGCTGAACTCACAGTACCGCATACCCGTTACTGAAAATGCAGCTTATCATTTTTATCATAGCATAGGTTTCGCACAGTCATTTGCTAAAAAAGTAGCACCCGTTGCTGAAGTAGTGGTTCCTGTAATTTTAGACAGGGATGGAGACGGTGTTGTAGATGCGGAAGACAAATGCCCGGATGTAGCGGGTCTTGCAAACTTGCAGGGCTGTCCGGATAGGGATGGCGATGGTATTGCAGATGCTGATGACAAGTGCCCGGATGTAGCCGGTATTGCAAAATACCAGGGCTGTCCTATTCCTGATACTGATGGAGACGGCATCAACGATGAACAAGATAAGTGCCCCACAGAAAAAGGTCTTGCCCGTTACCAGGGCTGTCCTATTCCCGACACTGATGGAGATGGAGTGAACGATGAAGAAGACAAATGCCCTACCCGCAGTGGTCCTGCAAGCAACCAGGGTTGTCCTGAGATTGCTAAAGAAGTAGTTGAAAAAGTGAACATGGCTGCTAAGAATGTTTTCTTTGCAACCGGTAGTTATAAATTATTGGCCAAGTCGTTCAAATCTTTAAATGATGTGGCTGCAATTATGGCCGCAGACGAATCGCTGTTGTTGGATATTGATGGCCATACTGATGAAGTAGGTACCAACGAAAACAATCAAACTTTATCAGAAAATCGTGCTGGTGCCGTGAGAGAGTATTTAATTAGCAAGGGTGTTACAGAAAGTCGTATGAAATCTACTGGCTATGGTGAGGAGAAACCAATTGCAGACAACAAAACTGCAGCAGGTCGTGCCAAGAACAGGAGAACTGAAATGACCGTAAGAAATTATTAAGACATAACTGTCATTAAACGGAAGCCCCTTGAGCAATCAAGGGGCTTTTTGTTTGTATTATTAATTTGTTAGTCCGATTCTAAAATAGTGTTCCAGCAGCACCAAGGTTTTCGTTAGCGCAACATTTTATGTTTTAATTTTTGCAACGGCGCAATTGAGCAGATCCAATTGCCTTTCCCCGATAAATGCGGTTGTAATTTGCGAAGCCCGGGTGAGCAATTCCTGCATCCTCATGGCAGGTAGTCCAAGTATTTCAAATGACCGGTTGTAGGCAACATCGTGACTCAAACTTTCCGTTTGCATCAATGCTTCGGCCACTGCAAATATTTGCAGGCCTTCATCTTTTATTTTACCGGTTTCTGCAATCATCCAACTCAGGGCGTAAAAATGATTTTTCTCCAATAGCACAAACCAGTTGTTGGAGCCCGCATCGGGCATTACATTGAATTTTGATTGTACAATTTCAGGTAACAGGTATTTCTCGGTAGCGGGGTCCTGTCGGCCGCTGTCGGCTAGTTGTATTAGCCCTTGCAAAGCCTGTGGGTATATGCTTAGCCAGCGCAGATCCCTTCGCAGTTCGTGCACCTGCTCCTCCATCTCGGTAAACGGGCCGCCAGCTTCTTTTACAAACTTTTTTATGCTGCTAATTTCATTTTTATAAAATTCCCGGATGGACTTGGCTTCCGCCTGGGGCTTGAGCCAATCAACTTTACCAAGGCTCTTCCTGATTTTTTTAAAACGCTGTGGCGCTTCTCCCACCCAGCTTTTGGTAGCCAGCAAGTCGTTTACATGCTGCAGTTTTTCCCTGGCCTGGCCTTGCATGTACTCCCGTAAATGCACAGGTACCGTAGGGTGCTGTAAAAAACTTTTGGCATAACTGGCGTAATAATCAACCTGGCCCAAACCATCTTCCAGGAGCTTGAATTGATCTTTTAGCCGTGTAAATTTCTTTTTGTTGTGAAGGCTACTGTAAAGCCGGGCCAGGGCTTCCAGCATAAAAAGCGGGGTACGGGCATCATTTGTAGAAAGCCAGAGCGCTGGGTTTTGTTCCTTCCTGGCTTGCTTCATCAAAGCCTCTAATTTTTGCAGGTGATGTTCAAACCTGGCTAATCCATTTTTCATACAGCAAAATTTATTGAGATAACAAATATCATATTAAGGATAGATGGGCCAGTTGAATGCTTTTAATTCACCATCCACCATTCACCATTCACAACTCACCAACCCCTTACAACTTTTCAAAAAAGGATACGGTGCCCCCAACCCATGTTTTGTCTTTGTTGTAGCGGGTACCGATCATTTTACCCTTGCTAAGCCGGGACAGATTGTGCACGGCAACAGGGCGTGCCTCCCCTTGTTTCCAAAAATAAAACAATCGTATTTCTGCTTTGGCTGGTTCGTCGGGTGTTTCAATGATGGAGGCATACTGCACTTTGCGCTGCAGAATCCAGTTTTCGGGATCTTTAATATTATCAATATCAGCCTGGGTAACATCAATCACCACACCCATGCCGGCAAAAGAAAAGAGTGGCTTCAGTACATAGTCAGCCAGGTTTACAGGTTGGGTCATCTCGTTTAGGAAAAATGTTTCCGGTACATACGGGTTGTCAATAAAAGGTAGGGTGAACTTACTAATGCGGTAAAACCAGTTGGGGTGAGGCATCCACTCTACGTCAAAAGGTTGGGTAAGATCAATGATGTGTCCCAGGTTTTCCTGCTGTTCCAGATCGTCAAAAATAAGACGGTTGTAAATCCGCCTGATCGGGGTTTTAACGCCCTCGTTCATATAAAACAATTGTGTGCCCTCTGCAATCAATTTTGTAAGACAAACCGTTTTAATTCCCAATAATTGTTCTGTACAGAAAAAATCGATCCGTGTTTTTTGCTGCTCAGGAAAAATCTCCAGTAAGATCACCTGCTCCGGTGCATGGCTGCCCACAATTATTTCTTTGAGCAATTTTATATAGCTTTCCTTGTCGTATCCGTTAAGGTATGCAGAGTGTGTTTCAGGCACATGAGCATAAGCGGCTGTGAGTTCTGTGTGAAAGGCCTGGAAGGCAAAAAGGGTAGGGAAGCCCTGCATTTCTATCAACTGTGGTTCCAATGCTCCCTCCTTGTTTTTGCAAATACCAAAATCAAATACAAGGCATTGCGGGTGAGCATCTTCGCCGGGTATCTGGAGGTTGTGGGGTATGCTGCGGTCTGTGAGTTGTTTAAAATTTTCGGCAGTTAAAACGTCTAAAATATCATCGCAGGCGGCGAGCATTTTACTGGTAAAATCTTTCGGAATAAAAAGAGGTGTTTCAGCGATTCTAAAATCGAGTGAGCCGGGGTGCAGCGCTTGCACCTCCTGCAAATACGCCTCGTACTTCGCTTCACTAAAATTTTGGTTGAAAGATTTCCTCAGTTCTTTTTGCATAATAACTCATTAGAGATTGTTAGCTAAAATAACGAAAAGAATGATGGCATTCAAAGACATTATTGGCACCTGATGCCCAGGAATGTACAAATGCGGACAGCGTGAGGCACTTACGCAGTGCGGGTGATTATTGCTATGTCCGCCTGGTGATGCTGTTAATTAAAGAACGCAAACTTTATTGAAAATGCCAAAATAGATTGAACAGTGAGAGCTCAGCAAAATGCGCCGGCGGTGAAGGTGATCGGTCAAGCTGAAAACCAAAGAGTGGTAGCGAGATTATGCTAAGAATATGACTATCCGCCGGCATTGCGTAAATACTTTTGTAGTGCATCGATTTACTCAAGTAAAAGGATGTAATTCGTATAGTTCACATTCCAAATATTATGGTTGTGAATATGAATGGCTTTGTAATTTGTTTTAAGTTTAAGGGTCATGCACTCACGCTTAATAGGTAATTCAATACGCAGATGATTACCTTTTTTTGAGTTGACAAAGGTAAAAGGAATTGAGACTTTAGTAATTCCTGACGAAAATTCTGATTTTAAATATCCAGCATATATTTTGGTATTGTTTAAGTAAACTATTGCAGAATCATTAAATCCTGTAGCGAATATTAATGATGTGTACGCCCTTTTTATCTTTCCGATAAAGCCGGAAGAATTTGACTTTGTTTTCTTTATTATCCCAACTTCGACCTTTCCGTTAGAAATTGTTGAGCAGTTTTGAGCCAATGAGTAGCTGCAGAAAATGCAAGAAAATAAAAAAAACACAATCCGCATGGAGGTTCTATTAATGTTGCACAGCGATAATGTAAGCTAAAGAAATTTATAACAAGGTGCGGTCTATATTTCTACCGGTTGCATTTTATCAACGGCATGTTGCAAAAAATTCGGCAGTACCCTTGCGTAGGTAAACAATATTTTATCAGGATCATTCAGATGGTCAATCATAGAGCGCCATTTCTCTTCTCCATAATTGTCAATTACGGTTTTTTTCTTTTCCTCCGTAAGTAGGTGAAGCGTCATACCCACGGCATCGGCTTCTGGGTGAAACTGGGTGCCGATCATATTTTCATTGAAACGAATGGCCATAATGGCTCTTTCCAATGGAATATGGGGGCGATGTTTTTCAATAGCTAATATGGATGCTCCTAGCTTTTCAATTTGGTTGTGGTGGGGTTCGGTTACCTGGTAGTCCCTGCTGTCTACTGCATAGAACGGATCTTTTAAACCTGCGAAGATGGGTTCGCTCACTGCATCCTCTAAATAGTGCATGGGGAAAACTCCAAAAGAAGTGCTCTTTCGCCTGGAAACTTCTGCCAGCTTGTAATGCCTGCACACCAGTTGAAAAGAATGACAAATAAAGAACACCTGTTTTTTAGTAAGATTACTTTCGGCTTCATTAAATTCTTCTACCCGGTTCAGCCAGGTAAAATATTTTTCTTCCCACGCACTCCCTTCACTTTCTAACGGACTTCCAGGACCCCCGCTTGATATGTAGATGTCAAAAGACAGATCTGGTATTTCCTGGTTAATTCTTACTTCAAATTCCTCCCGGTGAAGGTCGAGTCCATTTATCTCACCAAACTGGTTGAGGATTTCCCTGATACACCGCATGCCTTGGTTCTCTGCTCCTTCATACAAATCCAGTATAGCTACCCTCAGTTTGGTTTTTCCGTTCCAATTCATGCGCCAAAACTACCAATTTTTTAAAACATAGGTCGTCGTACCAAAATGAATATTTAAAAATGTACTATGATGCAGCTGGGTTGCTTTGAAAGTGCGGTTAGAACGGGGCTGTATTGAGGCTATTCTTTATTACCTTTGCCGCCTTATTATGAAGACAAAGAGTATTAAAAGAGACAAGGTTAACATTATCACGCTGGGCTGTAGTAAGAATATGGTGGATAGTGAAATTTTGAGCGGGCAGTTGCTCGCCAATGATATTGACACCGTGCATGAGAGCAGCAAAAGAGACCACAACATCGTAATTATTAATACCTGTGGCTTTATAGACAAAGCCAAAGAAGAGAGCGTAAATACCATCTTGGATCATGTGGAGTTGAAGAAAAGAGGAAAGCTGGATAAGGTATATGTAACCGGTTGCCTCAGCGAGCGCTATAAGAATAACCTGGAGCAGGAGATCCCGGAAGTGGATGCCTATTTTGGAACTATGGAGTTGCCGCTCATCTTAAAAAGATTTGAAGCAGATTATAAAGGCGAATTGATTGGAGAGCGTTTGCTGAGCACACCTCAGCATTATGCTTACATGAAAATAAGCGAAGGCTGCAATCGCACTTGTTCTTTTTGTGCCATCCCACTCATGCGGGGTGCACACGTAAGTAGGTCCATAGAATCTTTGGTAGACGAAGCCAAAAAACTCGTGCAGCGTGGTGTAAAGGAAGTGATGTTGATAGCGCAAGAATTAACCTACTACGGCCTCGATATTTATAAGAAAAGGGAACTACCCAAACTGATGCATGCATTGGCAGATGTAGAAGGGCTGGAGTGGATTCGCCTGCACTATGCTTATCCTTCTAAATTTCCGCTGGAAATTATTGATGTGATGAAGGAGCGGGATAACATTTGCAACTACCTGGATATGCCACTGCAGCACGCTAGCAACAGCATGTTGAAAGCTATGAAGCGCCAGATAACAAGAGAGGAAATGGAAGACCTTGTTGGTGAGATACGCCAACGCATACCCGATATTTGTTTACGGACCACTCTGATAGCCGGCTTCCCCGGAGAAACAAGGGATGATGTGGAAGAACTGAAAACCTTTTTAGAGAAGATGCGCTTTGACAGGGTGGGCACTTTTACCTATAGCCACGAAGAAGATACCAGTGCACATGGCCTTGCAGACAATGTTTCCGCAGAAGAAAAAGAAGAGCGGGCACTGGAAATAATGGAAGTGCAGCAGGATATATCGCTGGAAAAAAACCAGGCAAAAGTGGGTAAAACGTTTAAGGTGATGGTTGATAAAAGAGAAGCTGGCAGATACCTGGGACGCACAGAATTTGATAGTGTTGAAGTAGACAACGAAGTAATCATTAATACAAGCAAAAGACTGGCAATTGGTGATTTTGTAAATGTAAAAATTACCAAGGCCTACGATTTTGATATTGAAGGGGAACTGGTGTAAGCAATCATACTGAGTCTGGAATTTTTGATAGCTGATTTTAGATGTATGATTTGTGAGGTGTTGTATGCAGACTACTTTAGCGAACGCTCAAATGCCTTTTGGGATTATAATTTGCCTTGTCGGCGGCTATTTGGAAATAATAGTTTGACTCTGCAAACCTGGTTTTCGGCGATAATTTATGTAAGTACACAGCATCCAGCATATGACAAAATTTTTAGCCCAGCAAATACCTTACGCACAAACCAAAGCCTTCTCCTCCATCGTTACAGACTATGTTGCTGATGCGCCCGCATTAAAGCCCTTTTATGCACACCAACCAAACCTGGAGGGAATTAAGGATGCTATTGCAAAGAGGAAAACGATGGCCATCAACCGGGAGGTTTTAGTAGCCCAATTAAAAAAGCAATACGAAGGTTTGCAACTCACCGCCGAACTCCAAGCAAACATTGAGAGCCTTCTAAGCGAACAAACTTTCACCATTACAACCGCTCATCAACCAAATATTTTTACCGGGCATTTATACTTCATCTACAAAATTCTGCATGCTATTAAACTGGCAGAAGAATTAAATGTAGCCATAAAAGATTGTCATTTTGTGCCAGTCTATTACATGGGTAGCGAAGATGCAGACCTGGAAGAATTGGGAGAGGTGAGCATCAACGGTAAGAAGCACACCTGGCAAACCAGCCAGAAGGGTGCTGTGGGGCGAATGAAAGTAGACAAGGCCTTTATGGCTATCATAGACGCAATTGAAGCTGAGCTGGCGGTGGAACCTTCTGGCAGCGAAATAATGGCGCTGGTGCGCAGCGCTTATCAACTGGATAAGACGATTGAGCATGCAACATTTGAACTGGTGCACGCACTCTTTTCCAGCTACGGGCTGGTAATACTATTGCCAGACAATGCAACTTTGAAAAAGGAATTCATCCCCATCATTCGCAAAGAATTGCAGGAACAGTTTTCTAGTAAGGCCGTAACAGAAACGATGAGCGGTTTTCCTGCCTCCTACAAAGTGCAGGCTGCTGGTAGAGAGATCAACTTATTTTATTTAAAGGATGATAGCCGGGAGCGGATAGAGCAGGTTGAAGGACAATGGTCTGTAGTTAACAGCGCTGTTAGATTTGACGACGGTACCATCATGGGAGAATTGGAACTTCATCCCGAGCGCTTTAGCCCCAACGTTATTCTCCGCCCGGTTTTCCAGGAACTGATATTGCCCAATATCGCCTTCATTGGTGGTGGTGGCGAACTGGCCTACTGGCTGGAGCTGAAGAAAGTATTTGAATCTGCAGGGGTGCCTTACCCTGTATTGGTTTTGCGGAATTCATTCATGGTAATAAACAAAAACACGGCTGATAGGATCAAAGCCCTACAGATGCGTGTGGTTGACTTTTTCAAACCTACCCATGAGCTGATGCTGCAACTGGTAAAGCATACTTCTGCTTTAAAGCTAGATCTAACAGCAGAAAAAGAAGAACTGGAAGCAGTGTACGAAAAAATAAAACGTACCGCCGCTGCCGTGGATACAACGCTGCACGGGCACACAGAGAACCTGCTGGCAAAATCCGATAAAAAATTACAACAGCTGGAAAAGAAAATGTTGGTGGCCGAGAAGAAAAAATTTGAGGCGCACCAACGCCAGGTAGAAAAAATAAAGTCTGGTTTGTTTCCATCGGACAGCCTGCAGGAAAGGGTGGATAATATCTTGCCCTACTATGCTCAATATGGTGCCGGCTTCATCCAAATGTTGTACGGACATTCGCTGGGGTTGCAGCAGGAATTTTGTATAGTCACCCAGGATCAATAAAATAAATAACACCGTTTATGTGCGCCGGCTATTTGTAGAAGTAGTTTTACAGCCATACGCTTCAACTATCAACTTTTCCGGATGGCGTCTATAAAAAAACATACAAAACTGGAGGCCTATTTTTCATCAGATGAAGCCTTCAACAAACTCTACACTCCAGCTATTAATGAGTTGGCCTACCGGCATTGGACTCCTTTAGACGTAGCCCAAAAAGCAGCCAATTACCTCGTCACAACAAAGCGTACTACCATCTTAGACATTGGTAGCGGCGTGGGGAAATTTTGCCTGTCAGCAGCGCACTTTAAGCCGCATGCTTCGTTTGTGGGTGTGGAGCAACGAAAAGACCTGGTACAGCAAGCCGAAATTGCAAAGCAAAAACTGGGGATTCTCAACGCCAACTTTATTGAAGGCAATTTTACGCAGGTTGATTTTAGAAAATACGATCATTTTTATTTTTATAATCCCTTTTATGAAAATCTATCAGGGACACCCAAAATTGACCATAGCCTTGATTACTCGCCAGAACTTTTTGACTACTACAATGCTTACCTGTGCAGGCAACTACAAAGAATGCCGGAAGGTACGAGGCTGGTTACATTTCACATAGTAGAAGAGGAGCTCACGGAAGGTTATCACATTGTGGGAACCGATATAGATGATTCCTTAAAATACTGGGTAAAGATTTAACTCCTGCTTAAAGCGATTCTCCAACAATCCAGTACGGAGGTCAAATTTTGAAGGTATAATTTAAACGACGAAGAAATGAATTACCTGATCTGAGTGGCCATGGCCAATACCTCAGCTTCCATTTGTTTTTTATAGTCTTCCAGTTTTTGCGCCAGGGCAACATCGCTGGTTGCAAGAATTTGCGCAGCAAGTATGCCTGCATTTTTTGCAGCGTTGAGCGCTACCGTAGCTACCGGTACGCCATTAGGCATTTGCAAAATAGATAAAATAGAATCCCAGCCATCCAAGGAATTGGAAGATTTTACAGGCACACCTATCACCGGTAGGGTTGTATAGGCTGCTACCATGCCCGGTAAATGTGCGGCACCACCAGCACCTGCAATAATTACTTTGATGCCCCGGCTCCTCGCCTCGGTAGCATAGCTGCGCATGCGATCAGGAGTGCGATGAGCAGATACAATCGTCATTTCAAACGGAACGGAATGGGTCTGCAAAAAATCGGCAGCTGCCTGCATAACCGGCAGGTCAGACTGGCTTCCCATGATGATGCCTACTGTTGGTTGCATATTGTAGAATTTGAAAAGTCAATGGTCAAAAGTCAAAAGTCAATGGTCAAAAGTCAAAAGTCAAAAGTCAAAAGTCAAAAGTCAAAAGTCAAAAGTCAAAAGTCAAAAGTCAAAAGTCAAAAGTATTTTTTGCGCAGTAAAGATAGCTAAGACTTACAGAATGTGGCCTTCCAACCGTTGAACCTGTTGAACCGTTGAACCTGTTGAACCTCTGAAACCTCTGAAACCTCTGAAACCCCTTGAACCAAAAAACCTACCTCACCAACTCACCCTTCAATCTCAGTAATTCTGTTTCCGCAACCTTTGTATCAAAGCGTGCTGCTATCAAACGGTTGTAAGCATCCTCCAGGCTTTTTTGAGTTTCCCGAAGTTCGAGGTAGGTGGTAACACCCAGGCGTAGCCGCTCAGAAGCTATGTAAACATTCTCTTTGGCTAACAAAATATTTTCCTGCTCCAGCCGCAAAGTTTTCTTTTGGAGTTCATAATCTTTATAGGCATTGCTGATGCCAATATCCATCCGCCATTTTTGGTAATTGTAGAGCGTGTTTTGGTAATCTATATCAAGTTGTGCTGCTTTAATCTGCCGCTTCACGGTAAAATTATTAAAGATCGGGATGGTTGCACTTAGTCCGTAATTGAAGCCAAGGTTTCGGTTGAGCAATGGCGTAAAATTATTTACTACGAGCTGGTTTTCTGTCTTAGAAAAATTATAGGCACTGTTAAATGAAACTGTGGGGAATCTTTCTGCCCTTCTTTCCCTAAGCGTGAGTTGCGCTATTTTGATGTTCTGTTTGGCTACCAGTAGTTCAGGACTGTTTTGTTCTGCAGCCATCAGGATATCGGTTACCACCAGGTCGTTCCGGAAAGGTATGCTGTCTTCCACCTCATACCTTGTTTCCCTTGCCATTACCATCAGTAGGTTGAGCTGTTCTTTTAGTTGATCAATGAGCGTCTGTTGTTTAAGCCTGGCAGCCAGTTGTGCATTGAGGTCCACTTTGGCTTGCAACAATTCCGGCTTGGCCCCGAGGCCAACACTTAGTTTTTTTTGTGCTTGATTTACTCTTTCATCGTTCAGGCTCATTTGTTCTTCTATGGCTATTAATTGTTGCTTTTGCCGCACGATGCTGTAGTAAGTTTTTATTACATCAGACACAGTGTTCACCAGTTGGTTTTTGATATTTAGTTCACCCAAGGTTACAAACTCGGCTAGTTTATCCCGGGTGGCAAACATTTTTAAGCCATCAAAAATGGTCCAGTTAAGGTTTACAGATGCAGCAATGTTGTTCGATCTTATGCCTCCCTGTTTTCTCTCGCTGCCGTCGGCAAGTCGTTGCCTCGTATTGTTGTTGTTAAATATCAGCCCTGTGGTTGCATTCAACCTTGGCAACAAAGCTGCATTGGCGTAGCTGTTATTAAGTGCTGCCACAACAGAATCGTTTCTCAGCAACTGTATATCGTAGTTGTTTTCAATAGCCGCCGCCACTGCTTCCTCCACAGTAAGTTTTTGCTGGCTGTGTGCAGTAAATCCGGCCAACAATAAAAATAAGCAGGTTATCTTTTTAAATTCCTTCATCATCATCCCTTAAGAGTTTTCTGGTTCCGGAGCAGGCTCCATGCCATCTAATTTACTTTTTGTTTTTTTGGTTGAAAGGTACGAATACACAGCAGGCACCACAAATAATGTGAGCAACAGTGCAAACATGATACCACCAACAATCACAATACCCAGCGGTATACGGCTCGTAGAAGCATCGCCGAGAGATAAGGCAAGTGGCAGTGCCCCGAGTGCCATTGCAAGGCTCGTCATCAGGATGGGCCTGAACCTTGCCACTGAGGCATCTATAACTGCTGGTATTTTTTTATTGCCGGCCAATTGTTTTTGATTGGCGAACTCCACAATGAGGATACCGTTTTTAGTTACCAAACCAATGAGCATGATCATCCCGATCTGCGAAAAAATATTAAGCGTTTGGTTAAATATCCACAACGAAAGTAATGCACCCGCTAAGGCAAGGGGTACTGTAACCATGATGGTAAACGGATCTATAAAACTTCCGAACTGTGCAGACAAAACCAGGTAAATCAAAATCAGGGCAAGAAAAAAAGCGAAGTATGTATTGCCAGAACTTTCTGCATAGTCCCTGGATGCACCAGATAAAGAGGTGGTAAAAGTATTGTCTAACACAGTGTCTGCAATAGCTTGTATTTCCTCAATGCCTTTGCCAATTGTATAACCATCTGCCAGGCCGCTGCTGATACTGGCGGAGCGGTACCGGTTAAAGTGGTAAAGGGTAGGAGGCGTTACATCTTCGCTCACGTTCAATAGATTAATGAGAGAGATGGACTCTCCCCGTACATTTCGTACATAAATATTTTTAAGATCGCTGGGGTCATCTCTATTGATTCTTTCCACCTGCCCAAGCACAGAATATTGCTTGCCCTCTTTGGTGAAATAACCTAAGCGTTGATTGCTTAATGCCAACTGCAGCGTTTGTGATATTTCCTGTACACTCACGCCAAGTTCACTCGCTTTAAGTCTATCTATGCTGATGCGTATCTCGGGTTTATTGAATTTAAGATCGGCATCTACCCCTTGTAATATTTTACTTTTATTGGCAGCATCCAGCAATCTTGGTAGGGCCTGTTTTAGTTTTTCGTTGTTGGTATTCTGAATAACAAATTGAACAGGCTGGCCGCTCCGTCGATTTACCTGTATCGTTTGCTCTTGTATGGCAAAGGATCGTCCATCGTTAAAACGGGGGATTCGTTTGTTTACCCAGCTCACAATATCTTGCTGGCTTCTTGTGCGTTCGTTAGGTTCTACAAGGGCTACTCTCACAAACCCGGAGTTGGCAGAGCCTGAGCCGGTGAAGCCGGGGGCAGTCATGCTGGTGATGTACCTTTTTTCTGGCAATGAATCTATGAGAAAGTTGGATAGCCTATCCATGTATTGATCCATGGCATCGTACGATGTGCCTTCTGGTGCAGAAACCTGCAGCCTGAAACCACTTTTATCTTCCATAGGGGCGAGCTCCGATTGCAACTGGCTTCCAATTAATATGATGATGGCAAAACAACCCAGTACAATGGGCAATGCTACCCATCTTACTTTCATAAATCCTTGCAGCATTTTTCTGTAGCCATTCTCCATGCCCGTGAAAAAAGGCTCCGACTTCGTATAAAATTTAGAGTGCTTAAAAGTTTTGCGACTCAGGTAAACGTTGAGCACAGGAGTGAGCGTGAGCGATACAAAGGCGGAGATAAGCACCGCCCCTGCTACCACTATGCCAAATTCTCTGAACAACCGGCCTACAAAACCTTCCAGGAAAATGATAGGGAGAAAAACAACCGCCAGTGTGATAGAAGTGGCTATTACTGCAAAATATATTTCTTTAGATCCGTCTCTTGCAGCCTGCCACTTATCCATGCCCTCCTCCATTTTTTTATAAATGTTTTCGGTCACTACAATACCGTCATCTACCACGAGCCCGGTAGCCAATACAATTGCCAGGAGCGTGAGTACATTGATGGTAAAGCCGCTGAGGTACATGATAAAGAAAGCACCTATCAGGGAAATCGGAATATCTATCAAGGGACGCACTGCAATCAACCAATCCCTGAAAAACAGATAAATAATGAGTACCACCAGCACAAACGAAATGATCAAAGTCTCTTTTACCTCGCTGATACTTTTACGGATGTTAATGGTTTGGTCAGAAGAAATTTCCAGGCGGATATCTTCCGGCAACTCCTCTTTGATTTCTTCCAGTCTTTTTTGAATGTCATTGCTGATGGTAACAAGGTTGGTACCCGGCTGCGGTATCACTGCAACGGCAATCATGGGCACGCCACTTTCTTTTAAAACGCTTTCTTCATTTTCCGGGCCCAGTACAGCTTCGCCAATATCTCTGAGGCGGATATCTGCACCATTTACATTTTTAATAATCAGGTTATTGAATTCATCTTCTGTATTGAGTTTGCCAAAAGTGCGTATGCCCAGTTCTGTGGCATTTCCGGATACTTTACCAGAGGGTAGCTCCACATTCTCTCTCATCAAAGCGCTTTGGACATCCTGCGGGGTTAAAGCATAAGCACTCATGCGGGATGGGTCGAACCATATGCGCATGGCATACTTTTTTTCGCCCCAAATGTTTACGCCACTTACGCCGGTTACGGTTTGGATTTTTTCTACCAGGTTGTTGTTGGCGTACTCTGTTATCTCAAGTGCGTTGCGAATACTGCTTTGCAGCAGGATGGTAATTACAGGGTCATTGCTGGCATCAGCCTTACTCACTACGGGTGGAGCGTCGAGGTCGTTTGGCAGGGAGCGCACCGCTTGTGAAACCTTGTCTCTTACATCGTTCGCAGCCTCCTCCAGGCTAATGCCAAGATTAAATTCGATGCTGATATTACTGCTGCCTTGAGAACTTTGGGAAGTAATATTTTTAATGCCGGAAATTCCGTTGACGGCTTTTTCCAGCGGCTCTGTTATCTGGGTTTCTATGATCTCAGCATTTGCACCGGGGTAAGAGGTTCTTACACTAATATTGGGAGGGTCTAGCGCCGGATAATCCCTCACACCCAGGTAGCTATAACCAATGGCACCAAACAATACAATGGCGATGTTTAAAACGATGGCAAAGACTGGCTTTCGTAAACTAAATTCAGATAAATTCATTGTTGTTATTTCTTTAGGAATGGAGAGCTGAAAGGTCAAAGCCTGCCCCCGACAATCTGTAGGGGGTGAAATCTTCGAAATCTTTACGAACAATTTGATGTCTTCTCTCAGTGAAAACTCATATCTGGAATCTTTACTTTTCTGTTTTACGGGCTTTAGTAATTTAAAGAAGTGAAATTCATTCTACGCTTTTGCCCCACCATTCGGGATGGCATTAGCTGACAACTTTTGACTTTTGACCTTTCACCTTTCACCTCCCACCTTCCACCTTTCACCGTAAACCTTCCACCTCCCACTATTGCTTAATCTTATTCAACTTCACTTTTCCATCAGGCTTCAAACTCATGAGCCCCGTTATAATAATGGTATCGCCCACTTTGAGGCCGTTGATAACTTGCACATTAGAACTGTCCCTCGCACCCGTGGTTACATCTTCAAATCTTGCCACACCATTGCGGTACACAGCAACTTTCTTGCCTCTTGCCTGCGGTATGATGGCCTGTGACGGAACCATGATAGCATCCGGGTCAGGATCAAATGTTGTTTTTACTTTTACAAACTGCCCGGGCAATAATTTTCCATCATTGTTGGTTACCATGGATCTCACCATCAGGCTGCGGTTTTCTTCGGATACGCCCGACTCTGTAGCAGTAATTCTTGCATTGTAATTTTTAAGGTTGCCTTCAGAAGTAAAACCAACAAGCTGCCCAATTTTCACCTTGTTGCTGTACTTTTCCGGGAGCGTAAAATCCAATTTTAGCTGACTGTTTTGGCGGATGGTAGTGATGATCGTTTGAGGCGTTACGTAAGCTCCCGGGCTAATATTTGTTAAACCGAGTGTACCGCTAAAAGGAGCCCTTATTTCGGTACGCATAATGTTGCTGCGCACAATATTGATGTCTGCCTTCAGGTTGTTGATGTCGAGCCTGGCCATATCTGCTTCCTGCTGGCTGATACCATTTATCTTTAAAAGTTCATTGTAGCGTTTGCTTGTTTGCTCCGCTACCTGCACCTGCACTTTTAATTTATTCAATTGAGCGGTAAGGTCGCCATCATAAATTTTTGCAAGCAGGGTGCCTTTGCCCACCGTACGACCTTCTGCTTTGTTTAAAAACACAAGCCGTCCGGAAATTTCCGGGTTCACAGCGGTTTCTTCATTGGCAATGATGGAACCTGGAAGTTCCAGGTTGTCAGCCAGTGGAGTTGTTTTTACCACATAGGCATCTACTGCAGATACTGGAGGCCCCGAAGGGCGGGCGGCTGCAGCGGCAGCTTCTTTTTTTTCTTTGCCATTACAGGCAGAAACGATGAGGAGACAAACAATGCCGAGACTGGCAAAAGGGAAACGATTAAAGGAAGCTCTTATCACAAATATTTATTTTATTAATCTTTTATTTCTAAAAATACTTGATTTTGCCGGGGAGGTGTGCCAGAAATGTATGACTGGTAACAACATATCAAGGAAAAAGCTATTTCGATTTTACAAACAACGTATGTTTAATTTGGTTGGCTTTGTGCAGTAATTCCTGCCTCTCCGTACTAAGGATGGTTATATGTCCCATCTTTCTGCCTGGTTTGGTATGGGTTTTCCCATATAGATGTACAAAGACATTGTCCATGGCCAGCACTTCTTCCAGGCCTTCATAAAAGGCGGGGCCTTCAAAACCCGGTGCACCCAGCACATTTACGATGGCAGCTGGCAGTATATGATCGGTATTGCCCAGCGGATAGCCTAGTAAGATCCGCCACAGCATATCAAACTGGCTGGAGTAACAGGCTTCAATGCTGTGATGGCCGCTGTTGTGTACCCGTGGAGCAGTTTCGTTTACCCACACTTTGTCATCATGATCTGTAAAGAGTTCTACTGCAAAAATGCCGGGGCTCTTCAATTCCCTTACCACCTTCAAAG
>JANPJW010000239.1:0-7145 GCA_031425715.1 Chitinophagaceae bacterium
AATTTGATCCACACTTCCTGCCCGGGATACAATTTATTGAGTCTCACATGTGGCGTGTTGCCAATTGTTTCCAGAATGTTATTTGCTTTCATGTTATCAATTTTTATGGTTGTATATATTTTCTCCTTGCCTAAATAACAAAATTCAAAACGTCGGGCAAGGGATTTTTATCTCTGATGGTTACTTCACTTTTGTGATACACAATAGATTCTGGCAATACACTGTTGGTAAGCCACACATTACCACCAATCACACTATTTTTTCCTATCATCGTATCGCCACCCAGTATGGTGGCACCGGAATAAATCACCACGTTGTCTCCAATAGTGGGGTGCCGTTTCGATTTTGCCAACAGTTTGTTTACACTCAATGCACCCAGCGTAACACCCTGGTATATTTTAACGTTGTTCCCTATTACCGTTGTTTCTCCTATCACGATACCAGTACCATGATCTATAAAAAATGAGGAACCAATGCTTGCACCCGGATGAATGTCGATGCCCGTTTTGCTGTGAGCATATTCGGCAAAAACCCTTGGTAATATTTTTACGCCTTGTTTCCAAAGAAGGTTACTGAGGCGGTAAACTGCCGTAGCATAAAAGCCAGGATAGGCTACCAAAACTTCTTCCATAGATTCTGCCGCAGGATCAAACTGAAGTATGGCAGCGGCATCTTTCAACAGTTCCTCGTAAACTTGTGGCAGTTGTTCAAAGAATATATTAGATACCTCCTGCGTTTTTTCTCCATCTGCAAGCACATCGTAAATGAGCGTAGATAAATGGCTTTTTAAAGATTCGTATTCTTTGGCCAGTTCATACTCCGACAACTTTTTTTGATTTTGTGGAATGAAAAGGAATGAAAAGAATCCTTCCACAAATTCTGCTGCCAGCACTTTGTCCGGAAAACTTCGGGTTGACTGCTGGTGTTGATTATAAATAGTATTAATAAAAACTGTGCTACTCATGATGAACTGTATTAACGTTCTACTACTCTAAAAGTTTATTGAATCATGCATGCGCCTACGGTTACATTGCTTGTTTCATCTATTAAAATTGCACCGCCGTTTACCCTTAATTTTTTATAAGAATCATATACAACCGGCGAAGCAGTTTTGATGCGCACTTTCACAATATCATTTAACAGCGCCTGTGATGGGGCATCTTCCTTTTCAAGAGAGTTCACATCCAGTTTGTACAACAATTCTTTTACAACTGCTTTTACGACCCTGCTATTTATTTGCAACAAATATTTATTGCCCTCTTCCAGAGGCTTTTTGCCCATCCAGCAAAGTAGTACTTCAAGGTCTTGCTCTACAGATGGCTGGTTGTTGCTATGCACAATCAAGTCGCCACGACTAACATCTATGTCATCTTCAATATGCAATACGGCACTTTGCGGGGCAAATGCCTCGGCAACTTCTTTTCCTTCTATTTCTATCTGGCGGATGGTACTTTCCTGGCCGGAAGGAAGTATGGTAACCTTATCTCCTTTTTTATAAACGCCACTGATAATTTTGCCAGCATAGCCCCGATAGTCGTGTAACTCCTCCGATTGTGGGCGGATCACATACTGCACCGGGAACCTTGCATCTTCGTAATTTATATCATTGGCCACTTCCACCGTTTCCAAAATGTCTAGCAACGATTTGCCATCGTACCAGGGGAAGCTGGCAGAAGTCTCTACAATATTATCACCATTAATGGCGCTTATAGGAATGTATTGTACATTTTTTAAGCCGAGTGAAGCAGCCACTTTTGCGTAGTCAATCAAAATATTGTTGTACTGCTCTTCCGAATTATTAACGAGATCCATTTTATTGACGGCCACCACCACATGTGGAATGTTCAATAAAGAAGTGATGATAGAATGACGGCGTGTTTGCTCTACCACTCCGTGGCGTGCATCTACCAGAATAATGGCGAGGTCTGCGTTGGATGCACCGGTAACCATGTTGCGGGTATACTGTATATGACCGGGAGCATCTGCAATAATGAATTTGCGCTTCGGTGTATTAAAATATTTATACGCCACATCTATGGTGATGCCCTGCTCTCTTTCTGCACGAAGACCATCTGTGAGAAGCGCCAGGTCTATTTCTCCGTCTTCCTTGTTTTTACTTTGCTTTTCTATGGCCGCCAACTGGTCTATCATAATAGATTTGCTATCATACAAAAGCCTGCCTATTAAAGTACTTTTGCCGTCGTCTACACTTCCTGCTGTTATAAATCTTAAGATATCCATACCCCTATCGCCCTCGCCCCGAAACATTTCGGCGTAAAGGGAACTTAGTTTTGCACAGTATTGAATACTGCTGATTAAAAAATAATTATCCTTCAAATAATAAATAAGCCTGCCTTACTCCCCTTTAGGGGCCGGGGGCTTTTAAAAATATCCTCCCTTCTTCCGGTCTTCCATAGCGGCTTCACTCACCCTATCGTCTATTCTTGTTTCGCCACGCTCACTTGTTTTGGTAGCAATAATTTCTTTGATGATGTCATCGATGTTGGATGCGTCGGATTCTACCGCAGCGGTGCAGGTCATATCCCCCACGGTTCTATACCTTACTTTTTTTATAGAGATGGTATCGCTTTCATCCAACCGAATGAATTCGGAGGTAGCTACCAGTTGTCCCTCATGTTCCAGCACTTCTCTTTCATGAGAAAAATAAATAGAGGGCAGGTCGATGTTGTTTCTTTTGATATAATTCCAGATGTCGAGTTCCGTCCAGTTGCTGATGGGAAATACCCTCACATTTTCACCTTTGTGAATACGTCCATTGTAGGTGTTCCAAAGCTCAGGCCTTTGTAGTTTTGGATCCCATTGCCCAAATTCGTCTCTGACAGAAAAGATGCGTTCCTTCGCCCTGGCTTTTTCTTCGTCCCGGCGGGCGCCTCCGATGCAGGCGTCAAATTTAAATTCATCAATTGCATCCAGTAAGGTAAAAGTTTGCAAACCATTTCTGCTGGCAAACTTTCCTTTTAGCTCCGTAAGATTTTTTTGTTGTATCGTATCTTCTACTTTTCTTACGATCAATTTTTCTCCGATATTTTTTACCATGTCATCCCTGAAATCGAGCGCTTCCTGAAAATTATGACCAGTATCTATGTGCATCAAGGGAAAAGGAAATTTGCCGGGGCGAAATGCCTTTAGCGCCAGGTGTACCAATACGATGGAATCCTTGCCTCCAGAGAATAACAATACGGGGCGCTCGAACTGGCCGGCTATCTCTCTGAATATATGGATGGATTCAGACTCGAGGTGGTCCAGGTAATCAAAGGAATGCTTTGCCGACACTTCGCTGTTTTCTGCTGTATTATTTGTTACCATATCAATTCAATATTATCATGAATGTTATTATTGTTGTTGTTCTGCGGCAGGCGCATGTACGTGCAAGCCACACTCTTTTTTATCTGCATCCTCCCACCACCAACGACCTGCTCTAAAATCTTCGCCGGGTTTTATGGCCCTCGTGCAAGGTGCACACCCAATGCTCACAAAACCCCGGTCGTGCAAGGGGTTGTAGGGAATGTTATGTTGGGCTATATATGCTTTCACATCTGCCGTAGACCAATGTAGCAGCGGATGGTATTTTATTACCTGGTTCACCTCGTCCCATTCTACTTGCTGAAGATCTTGCCTGGCGGCTGAATGTTCGGCTCTCAAGCCAGTAACCCAAACTTTATTGCCTGCGAGAGCTCGTTGCAGGGGCTCCACTTTGCGGATATGACAGCATGCCTTTCGATTTTCTACCGATTCGTAAAATGAATTGGGACCGTTAGCCTGCACAAATGGCTCGAGTAAATCGTGCCGGGGATGATAACTTTTGATGAAGGTTTGGTACCGCTCCCTGGTGCTGTTCCACACAGAGTAGGTTTCTGCAAACAGACGACCTGTATCTAGCGTAAAAATGCTGATGGGTAACTGGTTGCTGGCAATATCATGGGTAATTACCTGGTCTTCAAAACTAAAGCTGGTGCTAAAGGTAACCTGCCCGGGAAAGGTATCTACAAGCGAAGCCAAAGCATCTTTTGCTATTAGTCTACTAACTTGGAAGACTATTAGATCAGTCATATTTTTCCCGTTGTCGCTCATTTACAAGTTTAATTTTTAATTGTTGGCTGCTTAAATAGTTAGATGCCGGTACATACCCCGGTAGCAACAACTGCTGTTGTTGGTAGATGATTGATGAGGGGTATTGAAAAATTGTACCATATACTTTAGTCTACCTTATAGATGGACAAACCTACGATGAAATGCCGGATTAGAAAAATTATCTTAGGAAACGAACAGAGTCCGACTGAAATGATGGTTAGAAAATAAACATTTTATAAGACATGCTTTTACTGCATCGATTTTTTTATAATGGTAAAGCTTATTTTTGGATCAGTGATATCTAAAAAAACACAATACGGATTAAAAGCCCTGGGATACCTGGCAGCCCTCTACGGTAAGGGACCAGTATTGATTGCCGAGATTGCTGAGCAAAAGAAAATCCCCATCAAGTTCCTGGAGAACATCCTGCTTTTACTGAAGCAAAACAATGTGCTGGAAAGCAAGAAGGGTAAAGGCGGGGGTTACATGCTGGCCGCTCACCCAAAGAAAACAACGCTGGCCGCAGTGTTCCGCATTATAGAAGGGCCGATTGCCATGCTTCCCTGCGTGAGCCTGAACTTTTATCAAAAATGCCAGGATTGTAACGAAACACATTGCAGCCTTAACCGGGTCATGATTATGACGAGGGACGCAACTTTAAAAATATTGGAGAAAAGAACCATCAACGACCTGATAGATGAGCCAGGCGAAAGCAATTGAGAAAGTATACTCCTGTTGCATGCACTTAAAAAACTTTTTTTCCATTTCGTTAACATACCTGCAAGAGCAAGCGCAACAACTCAGCTGGAGGAAGCCCGTTTTACGATCACTTTTCCAAACCTGTTTTTCACTCCATCAATGGCTTTGTACAATTCTGCCTTACGCTCGGTATTACTAAATAGATTCGTTTGCACGGCGTCGTTGGTAAGATCGCTCAAGCGCACTCCTAACAGTCTTACGGCCGTACCTTTTTTTCTTAGTTGCAAAAAAAGATTTTTCACCACGGGTATAATTTCATCATCGGCACTGGTGTACGAAATGCTGGTTTGCTTGCTGCAGGTCTCAAAATCCGGGTAACGTATTTTCACCGCCACACAGCCTGCCACTTTTCCATCCTGCCGCAACTCGAAACAAATTTTTTCTGTAATCCGTACGAGCTCGGCTTGCAAAAAAACGAGGTCACTTTTGTTTTCCTCAAAAGTATTTTCCGAAGAAATAGATTTTGCCTCGTGAAAAGGGGAAACCTCACCATGATGGATCCCCTGGCTTTTTTGCCATAGATCGGTGCCCCACTTGCCCAATTTTTCTTCCAATAGCTTGTCTCCCGCTTTGTAAATATCATTGATGCTAAATATACCCATGGCTTGCAAAACAAGTTTCGTCTGCTCGCCTACACCAGGGATTTCGGAGGCAGAAAGGGGCGAAAGAAATTCTTTTTCTTTACCGAAAGGTATTTGCAGATAGCCATTGGGCTTAGCTTTATTGGTAGCTATTTTAGCAAGGAGTTTATTGGCCGCCACGCCAAAGGAAATGGGCAAGCCTGTTTCTGTAATGATGTGTTGCCGGAGATCAATCGTCCATTGAAGGGGATCGAAAAATTTATCCATACCGGTGAGGTCAAGATAAAACTCATCTACCGATGCTTTTTCGAATAAGGGTGCTTTGCTGGCTATAATTTCTGTAACCCATCGGGAGTATCGACTGTACTCGCTGTATTTGCCCTTTACAAAAATGGCCTGGGGACAAAGTTGTTGCGCTTTCCTCGATGGCATCGCCGAGTGGATGCCGTATGCTCTTGCTTCGTAACTGCAGGCAGCTACTACGCCCCGTTCTTTTCCGCCCACTATCACCGGCTTTCCTTTCAGTGAAGGATCGTTTAAGACTTCTACGGAAACAAAAAAAGAATCGAGGTCAAAATGTGCTATGATCCGTTGCATGTACCATCAACTTTGAAATGTAAACCTACAAACATTTTGCAGCAAAACATTTGCAGCAAAGTTTTAGAGTGGAACGGGTGCGTTTTTTATTGATTTACAAACTCCAGTATTTCCTCGTGGCAATTTTGCCACGAAAAATACCCTTTAAATCGGCCACCAAAGCATTGTCTTTGGTAACGGATGCAAACCAGGCATCGTTTAATTCTTTATATGAGTTGTGTGGCACCGCTACTATTACTGCATCGTAATCTTTTGCCAGGTCTGTAGTGAGGCCAAAGCCATATTCATGTTGCAGTTCCTCGCTGCTGGCGTGTGCATCGCACACATCTACTTGCAATGAAAATGATTGGAGTTCTTTTACTACGTCTGCTACTTTACTGTTGCGGATATCGCTTACATTCTCTTTAAAAGTTGCACCCATTACCAACACTTTAGCGGTCTTTACGTCTGCTCCATTTTGTATAATGTGCTGCAATACTTTTTTAGCCACATAAGCGGCCATTCCATCATTGATGGCCCGGCCGGCTAATATCACCTGGCTATCGTAACCCAGTTGGTTCGATTTAAAAGTGAGATAGTACGGATCTACACCTATGCAATGCCCACCCACCAAACCGGGTTGAAATTTTAAAAAATTCCATTTGGTACCGGCAGCTTCCAGCACTTCAAATGTGTTGATGTTCATTTTGTCGAAGATGATAGAGAGTTCATTCATCAGGGCAATGTTGAGATCACGCTGGGTGTTCTCGATTATTTTTGCGGCTTCCGCTACCTTAATTGAACTGGCCCGATGCACGCCGGCTTTAACCACCAACTCGTAAACTTTGGCAATTGTGTCCAGGCTTTCTTCGCAACAGCCACTTACCACTTTCACGATACTTGTTATGGTATGTTCTTTATCCCCTGGGTTGATGCGCTCCGGAGAATAGCCAATTTTATAATCCTCCACCATTTTCAAACCTGATAATTTTTCAATGATTGGCACACAGTCCTCTTCGGTGCAGCCAGGGTAAACAGTACTTTCATACACCACGTAGTCGCCTTTTTTAATCACCTTACCTATCGTTTCACTGGCACGCTGCACAGGAATTAAATCGGGTACGTTGTTCTCATCTA
>JANPJW010000240.1:0-3956 GCA_031425715.1 Chitinophagaceae bacterium
CAAATTTTTTTATCAGGAAGGCATTGAAGCCAATATCGCTCAGGTGTACACACAAATGATCGTTTACCCTGGTTACATGTATGTGTTTTAATTGACCGTGAACCAAAGCATCCAGGGCTTCTGCTGGTTGCTCGCTGATGCCCAGTTCTTTTGCAAGGCCATTGGCTGATCCGGCTGGTAATATTCCAAGAGGTATATTTCTTTGCAGCAGGCACTCCGCCACAAGCTTTACCGTACCATCGCCACCAACGGCTATCACCCTATCGGGTGCAAATGCTGCAATGGCTTTGCTGACAAGCGTCGCATCGCAATCTGCTGTGAGAAAGAACAACTCTATTTGATGTGACGACGAATCAAAGTAACCCCTTATTAATGCAGCCCAATCATTGTTGTGATTGCCGGAGCCGGGGTTGATTACGAACAGAAATTTGAACCTATTTTTATCTGGCATAAATTTTTCACGGAGTTATTACTCTTTTATGAATGGGGTAAGGCCTTGCTTTATTAATTTCAATCAATCTAACCCGGGGTAAATTTTACAGTTCACACATTATGACGAAAACTTCTTTCAATTATAACGCCAACATTCAAATTTACCACGGCTACGGGCACATGCACGACCTGGTGCTGTATGGCCATGTGCTAAAAGGCAAACCAAAACAACGTGGGCAACTTACTCGAAATATTTTCGCAAACATTGCAGGTCTTATCCGCTTGTTCATGGTAAAACCGCTGGCAGGCGTAACGGTTCGCCTACAATGGAATGACCAGGTTTTGGAGACCAGCACAGGGCATGACGGCTTTTTTAAATTTGAGTGGGTGTCTGATGTATCAGTCCCTGCGGGTTGGCATCCCGTTACAGTTTCATTGGCGCACAGCGGCGAAACACCGGTAGAGGGTAACGGAAAACTATTTGTACCACATAGCACCCAATATGCCTTCATTTCAGATATTGATGACACGGTACTAGTGTCACACTCGGCGAGTAAGTTTAAAAGGTTGAGGGTATTGTTTACTAAAAATCCCCACAGCCGAAAAGCTTTTGATGCTGTAGTAAGACATTATTATTTACTCTCTGTTGCTCATACTGAGGCCGACGTACCAAACCCGTTTTTCTACGTTTCCAGCAGCGAATGGAATCTTTACAACGACTTGAATGAATTTTTTAAACACAATGGTCTGCCAAAGGGCGCCTTTCTGCTAAACGAAATAAAAAAATGGTACCAGCTTTTTAAAACGGGTAAAACCAAACACCAGGGTAAGCTTATAAGGGTGGCCAGGATCCTTGATGTGTTTCCCAAACAACGCTTTATATTGCTTGGTGATAATTCGCAAAGCGACCCGGACATTTACGCCGCAATAGCCCAAAAATATCCAGAAAAAATAGTGGCCATATACATTCGTAACATCAACAGCAGCAAGAAAAACGAAACGGAACTAGCCCTAACCAGCATCCATAATAAGGCCATACACACTTGTATATTTGAGGACAATGACGAAGCAATTCGGCATTCCAGGGCCATCGGCCTGATAGTTTAGGCAGCATAAATGCCAAATTAAGCGGAGTGGTTTGGCAAAAATGGGCATAAAAAAAGAGGTGATTGCTCACCTCCAATCAAACTCGTAAATTTTTCCCTTAAAAGGCTAGAACCGCAACAATGGCCATAATAGCATAGAATCCTGCGATAATGCCAATTGCCTGCAGTGTATCAACCACGGGAGCTGGGTAATTTTTTTTCATAACTAAGTTTTTTTAAAAAATAAAAAGAAAGTAATTACAGGAACCCTGGAATAATAAGGCGTTTTAATTGGGAGGTATAAAGGGGTGGTTGATCTGGAATTGGAAAGAGAAACGAAGTTAAGGGAATTATTTAACACAGATTATCTAAAAATATTTTTTCTCTCCCTGGCGCACATCGAAGCCAATCTTTCGGCATAGAACCCGGGTTTAACTGCAAAGAAGAACTTTTTCCAGCTCATTGAAGGGTATTGTTACCGATGGGGAGGGCACAAGTGAAGCACAGCATCGCCTTATGTTTTCGCCAGGTGTTTCTGTTTGAAGACTGTTCCTTATTATTTATTTACCTGCAATCACTGGTACATTTAATGATCCCTATACAATGAACAACCAAAGATGGTATCACACATGAGGAACGCAACAGCTCTTTGCCATTTAACTATCTTGCCAAAAAATTTGGAAAAGATGATGGGACGATTCTCTAATACGGCAATGGGAGTTTTCAGGCTCATAAGTATCCTGGAAGGTATCTCTTACCTGCTTTTACTATTAATAGCCATGCCGCTTAAATACCTGGCCGGCGCAAGCTGGGCCGTAAAATATGTGGGATGGGCGCATGGGGTGCTGTTCGTATTGTTTTGTGTGTTACTGCTGAACGTATGGATAAAATACCGATGGAGTTTTAGCAGAACGGCTTTAGCATTCATAGCCTCTCTCCTCCCCTTCGGCACTTTTGTTTTAGAAAAAAAACTCCAACGAGATTACCCGGCATCATGATACTCGCTTAAGCACGGGCTACCCGGCAAGTCTCCCTTTTCTTTATGAGCCCGGTCATAAAATAGGGATCTGCACTTTTATAACTTGGGGGCTATTACCTAACAATTAAACTTGTTTTATGAACAAAAGAATTTTAGTACTTGCATTTCCCCTGGCTGTACTGCTGGGCTGTAATCCCACAACCGAAAGCACAGAAACTACCACAAGCATCAGTGGCAATACAGTAGAGCCCATGGGGCAGTCTGGGGTTAAGGATGATGTCTCTCAAAAAAATGTAGTGCAGGTAGCTGCTGGCAGTGCCGACCATACCACCCTTGTAAAAGCAGTACAAGCTGCTGAGCTTGTAAATGCTCTGAGCAATGCCGGCCCATTTACCGTATTTGCTCCCACCAATGCTGCGTTCGACAAATTGCCCAAAGGCACGGTGGAGAATTTATTGAAACCTGAAAGCAAGGATGCGTTGATTGATATTTTGCAATACCATGTTTCATTGGGTGTTTACAAAGCCGAAGCACTGCAAGACGGCCAGGTGCTGGGCCAGGTAAATGGAGGTAACCTTTCCGTTTCGGTAAAAGATGGTAAAGTAATGGTCGGAGGTGCCACTGTTGTGGCTTCTGTGCCTGCTTCCAACGGCATCGTGCATGTGATAGATGGGGTATTGCTCCCTCCAAAAAATTAATTCACATTTAACCAGGGGTTTATTTCAAAGTCGGGCATTTGGAACCAAGACTACAACAAAATAAAGGGTACAAAAAATTCAGCCGATATTTTGTCTTGGCTTTTTTACCTGCTTTGATTAGTGCGATGGACCTTACCATCGCTAGAGATCGTCATGGCTATTTCTACCAATGGTTATGGACCTGTTTGCCACACCCGTATTTTACTTTATGGCGGATGCTTTCAATTTTATTTGTATGATAGTTGCAATACTTTGTGCCCTCTGTTTTGCCAACGTTGCTTTTTCTCCCACAAAATATTCATCCACCGTTTGATCAAACAAAAACAACCAGCGGTTAAAATGCTTTTTTTCCAGTGCTACTACCTTGTTGATATTGATGTGTTTTTTTAAAGCATTCCCATGATAGCCACCAGTATAAAAAAGAGCATTCTGCCAAAATGCAACAATCACAGGAATGTGTTTTTCCCAGTTTACTTTCATTACATCGTTAAAAATGAATCCTACCAGTTTATCGGCCTTTATTTTTTCGTAAAAACGATCTACCATCAATTGCACATCGTCCCGGTTATTGATATCTTTTTTCATAGGGTTGAACTTCAATGATTTAAAATTTCTGCAATAGAGGCCATCATATCTTCATCTACCAAACGCTCTATCATGGGAAACAATTCCCGATCTTCCCGCCGGATGTGTTTTTCCAGCGCCTGCCCTATCAGATCCTGGTAGCTTATATCTTCAGCATGTTGTGCCAGCCCTTCAAAC
>JANPJW010000241.1:0-1912 GCA_031425715.1 Chitinophagaceae bacterium
CCATAGCTACAGGCCAGGCCAATGTAAAATCATACAACCGCCAACTGAGTACGCTGATAGCCGCCGGCAAAGCACAACCGTCCCGCATCATATCTCACGAACTTTCGCTGGATGAGGCCCCGGAGGCATACAAGCATTTTGACAACAAGGACAAGGGCTGGACAAAAGTAATTTTGAAACCAGGAAAAAAGGCAAAGAAGGCACGGAAAAAAGCCTAGGCCACCAGCCGCAGGCTTGCCGCAAACGACCTTACAATTTTACACGGTACGGTTATTGATTTATACCACTTACATTAAAACAAAAAAAATGGCTAACAAAAATGAGTATGGTGTGTGGATGGATACACAAAACGCAGTGATTGTGGGAACTGACGAAAACAACGAAGATAATATGGTAGTTATAGCCCATGTAACATCGGAAGGAACTTCCCCAAACTCCAGCGAGAAAAACTCAAATAACCAGGAGAAAACTTTGCAGGCAAAGTATTTTAAAGAAATTACCTCTCACATGCAAAATGCTACCCGGGTACATCTTACCGGAACCGGCACATCGCAGGAGCAGTTTATGCATTACCTGGAAGACACACCGCAATTTAAAAATACCAAAACCGCTGAGTGCACTTCTAATAAAATGAGTGACGAAAGGCTGGTAGAGTTTATTGCAGAGAAGTTGAAGTAATGAAGTACTAAAACGCTTCACCCGCCTCCTACCGAGGATTTAAGGTATTAACGGAATACAATAAATTAAAAAATCTCACTTCAGAACGAAGTGAGATTTTTTTATCTGATCAAATTTTCTTTTCCAGCACCAGAACAATTTTATTAAAGTCTGCCGATGCATTAATAACCTTTTTAAATGTTTCGAATTCCGCTAAGGGATACATAAGACTATTGTAGGTTTCCAGTACGTTTACCTGCAGCAGGTTGTTGGTTATCTTATAGGAACTAACAAAGCCCATGGTGAGCACATTGTCTTCTTTATGTTGCACATCTATTACAATAGACTCGGCGTTTTTAATTGAGTATCCCGCAGGAATCTCGAAGCTAATTTTTCGTTCAAGGATGTGAGCATACGCAATCTCCGCTGGAAGCTGTCTTGTTTTTTCCTGGTACATCTGTTCCTGGTTGCCTATGAGTTCTCCCAGTTTAAATAGAATTTTATTGCCGGCTTTTTCCAGTAACTCCGCTGTGTAGATTGTGGCTCCGATAATAAGCGGTTTGTTATCCCAACAATCAGTAAGCTTCGTATTCTCACATTTAATATTTTGAATGTTGTCGCTTTTTGCTACAGCCTGTACGATCTGTTTAATGGCTTCTTCCTGCTTGTCTTTAGCAACATAGGCCCATAATGGGCGGTACGACATAGCGGCATAACCTGTAAGTATCTGTTTACTATCAATAATAAGGGAATCGCCAGAGGCATCTAGTTTGGCATGCACCTCCATGTTATGGAAATTATCTTCAAGCGGCATGATGGCTATGTCTTCAAATTTGCCCACAGCAGTTTTTACATCTCCAATGGTAGTTCCTTTTATGAACAGTCCCCGGGTACCCGCCAGGTAAGGATCAACGTAAGGATATCGGATAGCCGAACCAGAGGGTTCTGCAAATTTGCCCGTACCGGGAAAATAGATCAATGTTTCATCTATCCTGTTCCAATTGGCAAGTTCCTCTACCAGGGGCAATTGATTGCGAACGGATGGGAAAACCGCCTGGAACTTAATATTTTTGTTCTGAAGCATGGCTGCAAATAAACGGACTGCACCAAAGGCATTTGCATTTCCACTCTTTAATATTGCCTCAACATTGCTGGCATCCTCACTCACAAGTTTCTCATCTACATTAATCGTACTTTTCATGTAGTCTTCCAGCAACATGATTATTTTTGCTTCTGACGCATCTTTGGGAATTGC
>JANPJW010000242.1:0-3610 GCA_031425715.1 Chitinophagaceae bacterium
TTTCAACCGGCAGGCCTTTCACTTTTAAAATTTTATCACCGTCTCTAAAACCGAGGTCCAGCATCAAACTATCTTCTACCGCCACACCATATTGTAGTGAATTATTGTAGATCTTCTTTTCGCCCCAAACCATTAAGATGGCTGCATAAATTACAAAGGCCAACAAAATATTCACTGTTACCCCACCCAGCATAATGATCAGGCGTTGCCAGGCTGGCTTGCTGCGGAACTCGTAGGGCTGCGGCGGAAGGTTGAGCTGGTCTTTATCCATACTTTCATCTACCATACCGGCTATTTTCACATAACCCCCCAGCGGTAACCAGCCTACGCCGTACTCTGTTTCGCCAATCTTCTTTTTAAAAACCGCAAACCATGGATCAAAGAAAAGGTAGAATTTTTCTACCCGGCATTTAAACCATTTGGCTGTTATGTAATGACCGAATTCGTGCAGTACTACTAAGATGGAAAGAGACAATAACAACTGCGCTGCTTTTAATCCTACGCTTCCCCAATCTATTGCTAACAATGTAAAATTCATATAATGTGATCTGTATTTGACAGCTTTTTTGATAAAAAATGATAGTACTGATAATAATGCTCCAAAGCCCTCTTCGGGGGTTGGGGGCTTACATTTTCATAATTGAAGCGGCGAAGTTACGTGCCTCCCCATCGCTTTCAAAATATTCCTCCAGCGTGGGCTTCTCTATAAAATGTATTTTTTCGATGGTTTTTTCTACTACGGCTGTTATGTCCAGGAAGCCGATACGATTCTTTAAAAACGCCCATACCGCTATCTCATTGGCAGCATTTAAAATACAGGGCATGTTTCCGCCTTTCTTCAAGGCTTCCAGTGCCAGCCCCAGGTTTCTAAACGTCTTGTAATCTGGCTCCTCAAAAGTGAGTGTAGGATATTTTTTAAACTGCAGGCGTGGAAAATCGTTTGGTATCCGGTTGGGAAAACCCAGGGCATACTGTATCGGCAACTTCATGTCCGGCAAGCCCATTTGCGCTTTCATGCTGCCGTCTTCAAACTGCACCATGCTGTGCACGATGCTTTGCTGATGGATGACCACTTCTATCTGGTCGGGCCGCAGGTTAAACAGCCATTTGGCTTCAATCACTTCCAGCCCTTTGTTCATAAGGGTTGCAGAGTCTATACTGATCTTGGCTCCCATGCTCCAATTGGGGTGTTGCAGGGCATGGTCTCTTTTTACATTTACCAGGAAGTTTGGCTTTTTGCCAAGAAAAGGACCACCGCTTGCGGTAAGTATGATCTTTTCTATGGGATTGCGGGACTCTCCTACAAGGCATTGAAAAATGGCAGAGTGCTCACTGTCCACCGGTATGATGGGCGACCGGTTATCCAGGGCCGTTTGCATTACGATGTCGCCAGCCACCACCAGGGTTTCCTTGTTGGCGAGGGCTATTAACTTACCTTTTGAAACTGCTTTGAGGGTTGGTTTGAGTCCGGCAAAACCTACAATGGCTGCCAACATGATGTCGTAGGTATCAAAATCAGCAACTTCCTCCAGTGCCTTTTCGCCGGTAAACACTTTTATATCCCGGGCGTTGAGCGCATCTTTTACTTTTTGATATTTGGTCTCATCACCTATTACCACAGCGTTCGGCTTGAATTCCAAAGCCTGTGCAATCAACAACTCGTCGTTGGTTTGTGCAGTAAGAATTTCTATTTCAAAAAGTTCGGATTGAGCACGCACAACATCCAAAGCCTGTGTACCTATTGAACCTGTAGAGCCAAAAATTGCTATGCGTTTTTTCTGTGCCGCTTCACCCATACAACTGTTTTATCTTAAAGAAATTTATATATGTGCGGCAATTTACTGTAATAAAAGTTTTAAAGCTGCATTCGCCTCGCCAAAATTGAACTGGCTGATAGTAGACTCCATCATACGAGCCACAGCCTCATTCTGTAGGTTGCCCTGCGAGCCCTCATGTGTATGGAGCACCGCAGTTGAATACTGAAAGCTGCCGTCTTCTATCGCTGCGCCTATTTTTTTATACGCATCTCTAAAAGGAACACCGTTTAAAACAAGTTTGTTTACCTCCTCTACACTAAAGGCATATTTGTATTGCTCATCTGCCAGTATATTATATTTTACGCTAACATTATTAAACATGAGGGAGGCCATGGCAATACAATGCTGCAGGTTGCCAAATGCGGGAAACAAATTTTCTTTGAGCAATTGTAAATCCCGGTGGTAACCGCTGGGCAGGTTGGTTGTCATCATCATGATCTCATTGGGCAATGCTTTGATGCGGTTGCAATGAGAGCGGATGAGTTCAAACACATCAGGATTTTTTTTGTGCGGCATGATACTGCTGCCGGTGGTAAGTTCTGTGGGGAAGGAAATGAAATCAAAATTCTGGTTGAGATATAAGCAGGCATCCATACTCATTTTTGCCAGGGTATCAGCCACGTTGGCCAGGGCCTGTGCAACTATGCGCTCTGCTTTACCCCTACCCATTTGCGCATACACCACGTTGTAATTTAAATCGGCAAAGCCCAGGAGTTTTGTAGTGAGGGTTCTGTTGATAGGAAAAGACGATCCGTAACCGGCGGCACTGCCCAGTGGATTTTTATTGATAACGGTGTAGGCTGCACGCAAGGTCTCCACATCATCTACCAGGCTTTCCGCATAAGCGCCAAACCACAAACCGAAAGAGGAAGGCATGGCCAGTTGCAGATGAGTATAACCTGGTAACTGATGCTGTTTAAACTGCTCACTTTTTTGCTGCAGCAATTGAAAGAATGCTTCAATAGCCAGCACCAGTTCTTCCAACTCATGACGCAGGTATAATTTGATATCAACCAGTACCTGGTCATTCCTACTGCGGGCAGCATGAATTTTTTTACCAGTGTCGCCTAGTTTCTGCGTGAGTAAAAATTCTATCTGCGAGTGCACATCCTCCATGCCGGGCTCTATGCTAAAGCCAGCACTTTGAATATCGGTATATATCTTTTTGAGTTCGGTGCAAAGAGCGTTGGCTTCTTCAACACTTAACAGACCTACGCTCGCCAGCATCTGCGCATGCGCAATGTTTCCCAACACATCGAAGGGTGCGAGCATTTCGTCAAACTCCTTATCCCGCCCGACAGTAAAATTCTCTACGGCTTTGTTTACGTCAATGTCTTTTTGCCACAATTTCATGGTGGGAGGTTATTAATTGTTAACGTATTTAATCTAATTGATAATTGATAACGGTCTAATTGATAATGGCATAAATGATAATGCGGTAATTAATAATGGGAAAATTGATAATTGACAATTGTTCATACTCCATGCTGACCTACCTGTCCGACTCTGCAAAACTACCATGAATATGCTGCTTTCTATTTCATGTAGTGCCACTATCCTAAAACATTATCAATTATCCATTAACTAATTATCCATTTGTGAATTATCCATTGATTAATTATCCATTTTGAAAAGTGCTTTCTAGTAATGCTATGTAAAACGTTATCCCATCTTCAATATCCTGCACCGCCACGAACTCATCTGCGCTATGACTTTGGCCGCTGAAGCCCGGACCGCATTTGAGCGAAGGCAAAGGTATCAATGCCTTGTCGGATGTGGTAGGTGAACCGTAA
>JANPJW010000243.1:0-4168 GCA_031425715.1 Chitinophagaceae bacterium
AATTTGATAGTATCTCTTTTGGTAAATACCCCATTTACAGCTTCTGCAACTATTTCCTGATTACCAGCAGTAGTAATAGTAGGATTGGCAGAAATACTGGCACCCACTGTGGGACCACCCACCACTATTCCATTAAAAAACAGCCTCATGGTCGTACTCCCGGCAGCACTATTCGCTACAGCAGTTGCTGCAATATTATCACCGACAACTTTGTTTATCGGCTCTGGCACGGGCTTAAATGTGGGTTGCAAAAAAGGAGACGTAAACTTTACGGCAAGACTTGCATCATAAACAGGAATGTACATATCGCTGCCGTCAATGTTGCGCTGCACTCTCGTACCAGCACCATTCCTGAACAATATGGAAATCTTTAAAATAGTTTCTCCCGGAGGCACACCATAAAAGGCACGAACTCCACCTGTGATGGTGAACTTCCATTTATAGGGAAAACTGAAATTTACGTAAGGGGCATTCAGCGCAGGTACGGGCGTATTAAAGTTAGCAGGCCTCACATAGCGCCAATCAGAATTATTAGTACTTAAGTTGGTAATTACACCGGTGTGAACATATACATCCGACTGAGGTGTGTAAAAGTTAAGCGCCTGATTTCCCTTGGAGCCATCCATCGTAATTTCAATCGGGGTGCTGCCTTCCTGGGGAAAATCGGGTGTCCAGGATAAGAGTTGGGAAAATAATGGTAGCCACGCAAGACTCACCACCAAAAGGAGTAAAACTTTCTTCATGTTACAAGCAATTTAAAGTGTAATTTATACACAAAGGATGAGATCAGAAAAATTATTTTACCAACACAGGACGATGCGCAGCATTGTTCGTTTTGGCAACCGATAGGCCCTCGGAAGATTCAACAAAAGGGCTAAAACAAAAACAGCCCCGCCAGGTGGCGGGGCTGTGTAAAATTGTTGCTGACACTTTAATTTTTGTAGATCCATCTTACCTGCCTACCCGTGGCTAATTCAAATACAATGGCATAATGTCCTGCCGGCAGTGCCGCCATATTTAATTTTAAACGGGTATCTAACAACATCGAACCTACGGCTCTACCGCCAGCATCCAACACCTGAACTTTGGTACCGGGTGCCACACCTGCAACCTGCAGTTCAATGAATACGGGATTGGGAAACACTGCGATTGAAAGCTCTGCAGCCCCACCCACTTTGCGGGTTCCTGAGAACTGGAATCGTCCGTCCGTATCTACCTGGCGGATGCGGTAAAAAAAGATGCCCTCGCCTGCCGGGTAATTAAATCTCCAATTGCGTACAGTACCCTGTTGGCTGGAGGCTGCCTTGATGCGACCCACTGGCTTAAAATCTTTTGCGTTGCTGCTTTGTTCTATTTCAAAATAGGCAAGGTTTACCTCCTCCGTAGTAGACCATTGCAACTGGTGCTCGCCTTTGCCCGGCTTTACATCAAAGCTTACCCATTTCACCGGCAGTACCAGCGGGAGCTGAATGGTAATATCTTCTATGGCGAGTGTGCCCTGAGAATTGAAACCACTGGGCTGTATACGAAACTCATTTACGTTATAAAAACCAGTGATGGCGCTTACATCTACGGTGTATATTGTGTTGGTAGCGGTAATGGTGGGCGAAATGGTAAAGGCTCCACTTACAGCAAGTCCATCTTTATAACCAATTACAGAAAGGTTCTTCCCAATAAACGGTGCGGACAAAACTTTAAAACGGAAGTTATCTAATTTAAAGTTGCTGCCGTCTGACGATTCTACGGATGCAAACTGCCAGACCCCGCTACCTGCAGGCGTGGTGGTAAGATTTACCTGGCTGGTTAAATTGGTAATTTCGGCATTTGCCCCCGAATACAGCGTGAATGTATAACCGTCTACCGTGCCAGCTTGTGGTGAAATGCCGGTGGCTGCAAGGGTGCCCACATTGTTATCGAACCCGGTGGTGCCTGTTGCGGGCTGCGCAAGGCTCCTTAAGGGTATTAAAAATAATAAGAAACTGGCCCCCTTCAAAAGGGCACTGGTAAACGTTTTCATCGTGCTTGATTTTTAAATTTACAATACTGCTGAGCTGTTGCTCAAGGTATACTATTCGATCCGTTCCAAACCAATCAGGTTTTCCTCATTTTCCACCTGCAAAGATTTCCAAAAGAGCCACCACCGTCTCCGGTTTTCTCAAATTTTGAACATCGGGTTACGCTGTTAAACAGCGATGGCTGTTGCATTTCCCTAAACAGAAATTTGATATGATTCACCAGTATTTAAGTGCCCTATTATTTGATGCTGCAAGAAACGAAGAATAGGCAGGAACGGTTTTACAATTTCGACGAACCGGCCAAATTTGAAGGTGGAACGATGGGCAAGAGGCGAAGGGGTAAGGCATTAGGTGAAAGGAAAAGGTAAAGGTGAAAGGTGAAAGCCTGGCCCCACATTCTGTAGGGGTTGAAAGCTGTATGTTGTGCGTTGTAGGTGGCGGATATAAGTTTACAACAAAAGTCATTTTACATAGAAGCAAATTTACAGGAAACCCGAAAGTACCTGTGTACTGCCGTCGTTTTCTGTTAACTCACTTAATTTATGTTCACCAAAAAAAATTTTAGATAATACACATCATTCCGCATATCATTTTTAATAACTAATTTGAACACATTAAAATAAAATAATGAAACAAGAAATCATTAACCTGTACGACGAGTACACCCACAAGCCGCTAAAGAGAAGCGAATTTTTAAGGAGGTTGGTATTGCTTACCGGTAGTACCATGGCCGCCATGGCAGTGTTACCCCTTATTGAAGTGAACCAGGCCCACGCTGCAGTGACGCCAACAGAAGATCTGTTTACAGAAAGCATTTCTTACCCCGGCATACCACAGAGCATGCAGGCCTATGTGGCCCGGCCAAAAAAAGAAAAAAAGTATCCTGCTGTCATTATCATTCACGAAAACCGTGGCCTCAATGCACATATAGAAGATGTGGCAAGGCGTGCAGCCAACGAAGGGTTTTTGGCCATTGCACCAAACGCCTTGTCTGCACTGGGGGCACTGCCAGCTACAGAAGATGAGGCCAGGGCAAAGTTCCAGGAGTTAAAAGCAGAAAACAACTTGCAGAACTTCAAGAATGTTTTTGACTACCTGGCCACCAGAGCAGATTTTAATGGCAAGGTAGGTTGTGTAGGATTTTGCTGGGGTGGCGCTATGGCTAATGACCTTGCTGTAAACATCCCCTCCTTAAAAGCAGCAGTGGCATTTTACGGGAGGCAACCTGCTGCAGAAAAAGTGAGCAGTATAAAAGCTGCTCTGCAACTTCATTATGCCAGCCTGGACGAGCGGGTAAATGCAGGGATACCCGCCTACGAAGCCGCCCTCAAACAAAACAACATAGCTTACGAGTTATTCATGTATGAAGGCGTGAACCACGCTTTTCACAACGACACGGCTGGTGCACGCTACAATGAGGCCGCAGCAAAACTGGCCTGGAAAAGAAGCATGGAATTTTTTAAAAAGCATCTTGACTGATTGGCTTTCAAAGAGGACATATGAAAATTTTTACCGCCGCACAGATACGACGATGGGAAGCAGCCACCTTGCAAGCCCAACAGATATCTTCCCTTACCCTGATGCAGCGGGCGGCCGCTGCTTGTGCGCAATGGATAAATGAACAAGCAAAAATGGAAGAGCTGTCTTGCATTCATGTTTGTTGCGGACGGGGCAACAACGGCGGCGATGGCCTGGCGCTGGCGGCACTGCTTGTAGAAGATGGCTTTGCTGTAAAGACATACCTGCTACCGGATACAGGCAAGCAAAGCGAAGATTTTGAAACCAACATGCAGGGACTGGAAACATTGAACTCCAAAATCATCAGCTTAACCAGCCAGGATGATTTTCCCATTTTACAAAAAGGAGATTGTGTGATTGATGCTTTATTTGGTACCGGGCTTAACAGACCGCTGGAAGGATTAGCAGCACAACTGGTGCAACATATCAATGAAGCTCATTGCACCGTGTTTAGCATTGATGTGCCTTCGGGAATGTTTACAGATGAGAGCAGTGCACATTTGCTCCGGGTTCATGCCACGCATACCCTCAGTTTTCAACATTACAAAACTTGTTTTTTATTGCCGGAAAATGAAGCCGCCACCGGCACCATTCATCTCCTGGACATAGGGCTTGACCTTGATTTTGCAACCAAC
>JANPJW010000244.1:0-6786 GCA_031425715.1 Chitinophagaceae bacterium
CGTTAATAATTTATTACCGGGCTATACCCAAACCAACCGGCTGCAAGGACTCATCGAGAAAAACCCGAAAGTAAATGAGGTAAAAGAAACCATCGCCATGAAACGGTTTGGCACACCCGAAGAATTTGCGGCTGCTGCCGCTTTCCTTGTAAGTGATCGGGCAAGTTATATCACAGGTCAATCCCTGGCAGTTGATGGAGGCTGGATAAAGGGGCATTAATAGGACGGCACAGGTCTATAAATTTTTTGGTATGATTTAAAAAAATACCTATTCGGTGGTATGGGCCTGCTCCCGGAAAATGACGGTATGAGTTTATGCAGCTGAAACTTTTATTGCACGCTGATATAATCAAGCGCCAGTTTGAAATCTTCCTCTTTTTTATTTCCAATGAGAAAACCAATTTCTTCTAAAAATTCGCCTGGGAAGTTGGGCAGGTCTACACTGCGGCCACGGAAGGAGGGAACCATGCTGCTAAAGGGAATCTCGATAATCTGCCAATCGGCGGTTGTAGTGAAGCTAAATATGTAGGAGTAATACTGACTGCCCTTTTCTTTAACCCTGAACTGGTAAGCTTTGCCGTCGCCCTGAACTGCTATCACAAATTTACTGTAGCCCTTTAGGTTTGTTTTGCCCGCATCGTACCTGATAGAAGAAAAACCACCATTGTTGTCCAGCGAAACATGGCCATGAAAAAGGCCATGACCTTCTGCACTTAGGCTCATCTTTCCTGCCGATACGCCGCCCATCACGGTATCATCAACTACATTCCAGTTTTGCACACGGGCGTCTTTTGAAAAATCAAATAGTATCAGGCTATTCATAAATAAATAAACGATTGTTGAATAAATTGTAGTCATCATCTTCCAAAATTTTCTACTTTGTCAGAGCTGGAAAGTGTTAAAATTATACAACAAATCCAACATACAATTGTTTGGAACGTTGTTGGTGAGGGGCTATGAATAGCGCATGCCAGGAGGTTTGCGGAACATAAAAAGTTCAAAGCGTCTTTATTGTTCAGCCTCATAGTTTGGACATCCTGACCATATTAGCCACTGCACCACATAATCTCTACAGATGTCTTTAAGCTCATAGCACTGGGTATGTATTGGTGAGGGAAGGTTGAATAAAATTGCTATTTTGCGACCTACCAGTAACCGTTGCCGTTCTTCTGCAACAGCAACAAATAAATTATATTCAATGAAACAAAAAGAGTTGCCCGAATTAACAGACCAGGAATTGCTGCAGGAGGCAAAAGAATTAAAATCTTTTTCTATGACCAATGCTTTTTTTATTGGTTTTTTGATAGCCATTGTAGTTTACAGCATTGTAAAAAATACTTTCGGCCTTGTATCTTTAATCCCGTTGTACTTTATTTACAAATTGATAAACGACCCAAAGAATAGAAGAAGCAAGGAACTGGAAAAAATAATGCAGGAACGAAATTTGAAATAAGAAGTTGTAGCTACGATTGAGCAAAAGTTTAAAATAATAAGCAAACAGTTTTGTATTTATGAACAGGCAACAGATTCGCTCGCTCTTCCCGGTCACGCAACAAGCCGTATATCTCAACAGCGCTTCACAATCTCCGCTCAATACCCTCGTAAATGAGCGGCTGCAAAACTTTCTAAAATCAGAATTAAATCCTGTCGGCAAAAAAGCTTTTCCCCGGGAGGAAGTGCGGGAATTGTTATCAAAGATATTGGGTGGCTCTCCCGGTGAATATGCCTTAACAACCAGCACTGGTACTGGCATCGGCATGATAGCCCAAGGCATGTCGTTTAAGAAGGGAGCCAATATTGTACTGCCGGCATCGGAGCATTGGAACAACAGTTTCCCATTGTTAAATCTTGCAACAAAAGGAGTGGAGATCAGGTTTGCGCCCTTGAATCCTGACAACAGTATTGATCCTGAAGCCATAGAAAAACTGGTGGATGATAACACAAAATTGGTGGCCATTGCTGCCGTGAGATACAACAGCGGCTTCAGACCAAACCTGGCCGCCATCAGTAACATTGCGCATAATAGGGGAGCATTGTTTTTGGTAGATGCTGCACAGGGAGCAGGCATGGTTCCCATAGATGTGGAGGCAGATGGCATAGATGTGCTTTGTGGCTGTGGCTTTAAATGGCTGCTTGGTTTCCACGGCACCGGTTTTTTGTATGTGAGCAAAAGAGTTGTAGATCACATCAACCCGATTTTACCGGGTATGTACGCTGCAGCAAATGTTCACGACAAACTCACCTACCATGAAGATTCCCGGAAATTTGAAACGGGTACCCTGGCATACGCATTATTTGACGGCTGGTGTGCCGGTCTCCAACTAGTGCTGGACATAGGCGTGCAACATATTTACGACAAGGCAATGGAGAACACCGATTACATACTAGAGGGACTGCAGGAAAAGGGTTACCAGATTCAAACGCCCATAAAAAACAGAGCAGAAAGATCAGCCATCGTTTTGTTTAACACGGGCTCTTTTGATAGTACTAAAACGCTGTATGAAAAATTAACCCAACACAAAGTGCTGGTAACTTTACAAAACGAACACATCAGGGTGAGCCCCAATTTTTTTAATACCAAAGAAGAGATTAGCGTGTTCCTTAGTTTGCTGTAAGGATGGAATGTTTTACAAATTTTTATAGCGCTTTAATTTGTTGCGCTCCCATCCTCCTCTTATTTAAACTTTAAATTCATAGAAACGATATCTGCGTTCATCTGGATATTTTTTGTGTAGTGGCCATACCGCAGCTCAATCATACTCACATGTTTTTTGCCAAACACGCCTTTGGGTGGTGCTAACCGCACACCTGCGCCAAAAAAGTTACTGCTAAACTCAGACAAATCGTAATTGCTGGTATGATATATATTTTGTGCGGTGTGCTGTTTGTAGGGTGCAAAGTATTTTATGGCCGTTTGGTTGTAGTACCGGTAAAAAGGACTTACAGAAATAAAAGGCGTAAGCTTGATGGGCACTTCAATATTAGCGGTGTTGGAATGCAGGCCCCAATCATCGGTATAATACCGGTAATAACCCTTGATAATAATTTTATCGCTGGCAAAAAAACTGGCCCTGAAACCGAGCGGAATTTTAAAACGAGTGTCGGGCAGGTTTTCCTGGTGCACCGTTCCATCCTGGTAGTAAACCCGGTGAAAGGGCAGGCTGAGGTAACCTTGTTGCTGCACAGCTTCTGCAGAAAATAATACCTGCAGTTTTTTATTAACGATCTGCGAGTAAGATAAGGAGCCGGAAAATGTATTGCGGCTGGCGCTTCCATAGTTCTCATCATCCTCACCATTAGATCCTGTCCTTAACTCTACGGGGTTAATCAATGTGAGCTGATCCAGGTAAGCTTGCACCCGTAAAGTAATTTCGCCCATCTTGTTCTTTGTTTTTTGAGCATAACTCAGGTTAGCACCAAAACTTTGATAATCGTATTCGGTACTCGATGATAGACCCGCACCAATAGTGGAGCCTTTTGTTTCATTCTCCATACTCCAGCTAAGGGCAGGGTAGATGCGGAGATCGCCGCTGGAGGCTGAGGAATTGGCTTTGAGGTCAACTTTATCTGAAGAGGCCGAGGTGTAAGTGTCTATGCCCAATTCGCCACCAAAGGTATGCTTGCGTAATTTCTTATCGTACCTCGTCAGTTTGATGTCTATTACATTGGCAATGTCCGTCAGTTTTTGCGAACCAATACCACCGGTAACGGCGGCATTGTTACCATCCTGCCGGTAATAGCTGGATACGAGGTTGATTTCCTCTACTTTTAATTTGCGGCTTTTGTAACCCGTACTGTCTTGCTGCGCAAAACTTGTGATCATAGCAAGCAAGCTGGCAGCAGTGAGCAATATTCTTTTCATGTTTATTATTAAAAGTGATCAGGTTAATAAAATGTTGTGCTATTACAAAGCGGGGTTAAAAGAGTAAGCTGCGTTGCTGATGTTAGTTGCAGCCACATCCGCCACCGGTTTTACCAGCATTTGCTCCCGAAGCTCCTTCCCGATAGCCCTGGAAGCTTAGCTCCGTTTTTTCTACTTTACGATTGCCAAGCGTCATTTCAGCGTCGTTTATTTTATTTTTCTGGTATTCTTTTACGGTACTGCAGGAGGTAAAAAACATGCAGGCTGTAATTGCTGCGCAACAATACCGGGTTGCTCGAAGGTGGGTGTGTTTGATCATTGGAGGTTGATGTTTTTTGAAGTAAATATTTTGTTGTGATCGTCTATGATAATGCATTCTACCTGCTGCAACTGGTTTATCAAATGCAGCCCGGCTGTTACACCCATGATGGTAACAGGCGTGGCGAGTGCATCTGACAGCTCTGCATGCGGACTGATGATGGTTACGCTTTTGATACCCGTAACCGGCAGTCCGGTCTTGGGGTTGATAGTATGCGAATATTTTTTACCATTGATGGTTACAAACTTTTCGTAATTGCCGCTGGTAGCCACCGCCATATCGGTAATGTTCATGTATGAAAAAGGCAAGTGCGCTTCGTTTGGGTTGGCTATGCCAATGGTCCAGGGTTCGCCATTTGCTTGTGTGCCCCAGGCTGTGAGATCACCGGATGCATTTACAATACCCGCTGTTACGCCTGCCTTCATCAACACCTGTTTTGCCATGTCGGCTGCATAGCCTTTACCTATGCCACCAAAGCCTATGCGCATACCTTCTTCCTTCAACATCACGGTGCATGCAGCTTCGTCTAAAAGAATGTTTTGGTAATTGATGAGGCGAACCATTTGCCGGGCCGTAGTTTCGTCTGGCAATTGCGTCATGGTTTTATCAAAGTTCCAAAGGCTTTTATCAATGGAGCCGTAAGTAAGGTTGAAAGCGCCGTCGGTAATGCCGGATATTCTGACGGATCTTTTTATGAGCTCCAATACTTCCCGGTCTACTTTTACCGCAGAGCGGCCGGCTTCCTTATTTACCTGGTTGGTTTGGCTATCGTCGCTAAATGTGGTGAGTAATTTTTCTATACGTTTTATTTCTGCAATGGCGAGCCCTATTTTTTCCAGCGCCCAGTCTTCATCCTTTCCTACAACGGTTAGCTCAAATGCGTTACCCATGAGCCTTTCACCTCTCTTAAATTCTACCAGCAATTCCTCATCGCTTTGCGTAAGCATCACATTGTTTTTTTATGGATTGCGTAAATGTTTCGACGTCTTCTTTTGGTAAGCCATCCCATGTTTGTAATATTTTTCCGTCTGCATCCATCAAAAGTGTAAAGGGAAATTTTCCTTCAGGGTTGTATTTATCTGCCAGGGCATCATTGTTTTTTTGCCGCTGCTTATCCAATTGATTTTTTTTGTTTCGGGGGAAGTCGGCATTTACCATTACCAGGTTGCTATCGGCCATGGCAGCAAATACATCGTTGCCAAATATTTCCCGGTGCATTCTAATGCATGGTCCACACCAGTCGGAGCCAGAGAAGTTTAATAAAATAAGTTGATGTTGATCTTTTGCCAGCGAGCGGGCTTTTTCAAAATCAGGCTGCCAGGTAGTAAACGAGAGCGCAGCAAGGCAACAAAAAAGGAACAATAGTTTTTTCATGCTTACACCTATAAGGGATTGAAATATAAAATTACTCTTAAGTGAGGGGTGCATTGGTGACTTTTGTTACAATGTGTATTAATTAACATTAGGATGGGAAAGGCCTTTTGCTTTTTTTAGAAAGATGAGAATTGTGATTTTTTGTGACGGAGGTTTGATGTTTGCGGGACTCTTAAATCTCTAGAAATTTTTTTTAAAGGAGGCAATCTGAAACGTAGTTATACTTATAGTAAAGATAGCCGCATCACACAGCCTCTTAAAATAATACAGAAGCTTAGGATTTGGGGATTTTATGTTGCAACTTTAGCCAAGGAATGATCAACGTTCAACTTTTAATTAATCCTTATATGAAATGGTTTCTTTCGGTTAGTTTTTCTATTTGTATGTTGGGCTGGATAGCTGGTTGCCAGGGACAAACAAAACCCGACGCTGCAAATGTTCCTGGCGACCAACTGGTAGGAGGGGGTTGTGATGGTTGCGAATTGATGTATGTGGATATGCCTGCGGTAATAGCCGCTACAGATACAAGCCCCGGTTGGAAAGAAGCGGGGCAAAAACTATTAATTAAGGGCAAGCTGTTTAAACTAGATGGTAAAACGCCGGCACCCAATGTGATTATTTATTACTGGCAAACAAACACAAAGGGTTATTATGAACCATCTGCAGGCATGCCCCAAAAAGCACGGCCACATGGACATATACGGGGATGGGTGAAGACAGACAGCGAAGGCAACTATGCCATTTATACCATCAAGCCCGGAGCTTATCCTGCAAAGGATTTTGCAGCGCACATTCATACCAGCATCAAAGAGCCCGACGTAGCCAACGAGTATTACATAGATGAGTTCGTATTTGACGATGACCCGCTACTGACGGATCAAAAAAGAAAAGCCGCTGACAACCGGGGTGGCAGCGGCATTTTAAAAGCCGTTATTCAAGATGGACTCCTGATAGCAAATCACGACATTGTTTTGGGGCTTAACATTCCAGGCTATCCCGGAGCAGAACTGTCGAAATAAATTTTCGGATTATCTTATGGCTCCATCAAGCTTTCCTTCTGCTAGTAATCAATTTAATTACGAAAGGAGCGGATTGTACAGGATGTCTATTTACTTATTGTAGACAATTCGAGCTGCAAAAAATATAATATAACTAAACAGTGTAGCCGCCTATTGTTTTTTTGCAGGCATTTCCCGCCCACCCTGGAACAGTATCAACGATTCCGTTTTGC
>JANPJW010000245.1:0-7570 GCA_031425715.1 Chitinophagaceae bacterium
CCAAATTAATACAATCGATATTTTGAAGTTTACAGAATTTGAATTTGACGGGCGCTTGATGGAAGGAATTGAGGCCTCTAATTACGAAGAAGCCACACCAGTACAGGAGCAGGTAATTCCACTCATATTACAGGGAAAAGACATTATCGCCTCGGCCCAAACGGGCACGGGAAAGACCGCTGCATTTTTGCTGCCGCTCATCCACAAAATATTAACGGGAAAAAATGATCCGAACGCCATCACTTCGTTGGTGATTGTGCCCACACGGGAACTGGCAATACAAATTGCCCAGCACCTGGAAGGTCTCAGTTATTTTACATCCGTAAGTTCTATTGCCGTGTATGGCGGGGGCGATGGCAATGCCTTTGTGCAGGAAAAAAAGGCCCTGAGCATGGGTGCTGATTTTGTAGTGTGCACGCCCGGCAAGATGATGAGCCATATAAAAATGGGCTACGTAAAACTAGACCATCTGCAATACCTGGTATTGGATGAAGCAGACAGGATGCTGGATATGGGATTTTTTGATGACATCATGTTCATCATTGATCACCTGCCCAAGAAACGTCAGAACCTTTTGTTTTCCGCCACCATGCCACCAAAAATCAGGTCTCTGGCCAAAAAGATTTTGCATGAGCCGGAAGAGATCAATATTTCTATAAGCAAGCCGCCAGAAAAAATTGTACAGCAGGCGTACCTCGTATATGAGCCTCAAAAAATTCCATTGATCGTTCACCTGCTAAAAGAGAAGAATTTTAAAACGGTACTGGTTTTTTGCAGTAGTAAGTTAAACGTAAAGCAACTTACAAGAGACCTGAAACGCAATGGCATCAATGCCGGAGAAATACACAGCGACCTGGAGCAAGACAGCAGGGAAGATATTTTGATACAGTACAAAAGCGGTCGCTTACCGGTATTGGTAGCTACAGATATTTTGAGCCGTGGTATAGATATAGACAACATCGATCTTGTAATAAATTTTGACGTACCACACGATGGCGAAGACTATGTGCACCGCATTGGACGGACTGCCCGTGCAGAAGCCGAAGGCAGTGCCTATACCCTGGTGAGTGTGAAAGAGCAAAGAAAATTTCATGCTATTGAACGATTGATAGGAAAAGATGTTCCTAAAATTGCGGTACCAGAAAGCCTTGGCGAGCAACCCGCTTACACACCTGCATCCACAGGAGGTATAAGGCCTCCCAGCCGCCGCACTTTTTACAACAAAGGCAGTAGCCGGCATAAATAAAATAGGAACTCCTTTTAGATAAAGCGTTGCATGAATATGCAGCGCTTTTTTGTTTTAGGTAATACTTTTTCAAACTTATTGATCGGTGTAGTTGGAGCGGTACCCACTTATCATCAAAACTTTTGCATTCTACGTATGCCAGATACTAGCGGCGCTTAAGATATATTTGTAAAAAGAATCGTATCAGCAGCGCCACCCATATATTATCCAGCCCGGTAGAGTACCTCACCGGCATATCTGCGCAGCGGGGCGAATTGCTTCGCAAAGAACTCAACATTCATTCTTTTAAAGATCTCCTGGAGCATTATCCGCTGCGGCATATTGACAAAACCAATGTAGGTAAAATAGCCTTGCTTGGCCCGCAGGATGAGTATGCCTATGTGGGCGGTACGCTGCAGAGTTTGCAATTGATGGGGCAGGGAAGAGGGCAGCGTCTTGTGGGTAAATTAAAAGACAGCACTGGCCTTATTGAGTTGGTTTGGTTCCAGGGTATCAACTGGGTACAAAAGTCGCTGATGGAGGGTCACAATTATTTGGTCTTTGGCAGGCTTGGGTTTTTTATGGGTACGCCACAAATTTCGCATCCCGACTTTGAAGCGTTTACTCCTCAAAAGGCCACTGGCAAAGAACACCTCGAACCCATTTACCCTTCTACAGAAAAACTAAAAGCACAGGGTCTCAACGGAAGTGTATTGGCAAAGTTTACTTTCGAAATGCTGCAAAAATTATTTCCCAAAGACCTTCCGGAAAACTTACCTGAAAGTATTTGCACTGCCTACAAGTTGATGAGCCGGTACGATGCGACCAGGCAGATTCATTTCCCTGCATCTACGAGGCATTACGACCAGGCATTGCGCCGGTTGAAATTTGAAGAATTGTTTTTTGGGCAGATGCGGGTAAATCTTATAAAGTTGCAGCGCCATCGATTTAGCAAAGGCTGGACTTTTGATAAAGTTGGCAGCCTCTTCAACGATTTTTACAATAACAATTTACCCTTTGAGCTTACCAGTGCACAAAAAAGAGTTTTAAAAGAAATAAGGAAAGACTCCGGCAGCGGAAAGCAAATGAACCGCCTGCTGCAGGGAGATGTGGGCAGTGGTAAAACCATGGTGGCCCTGCTGAGCATGCTCATAGCTGCAGACAATGGGTTTCAAAGCACCTTGATGGCTCCTACCGAAATACTGGCTCAGCAACACTACCTAAGTATTAAAGAGTATTTAAAAGACTTGCCTGTAAACGTGCAGATCCTTACTGGTTCCTCTACGGCTAAACAGCGAAAAGTGATATTGCAGGGTTGCATAGATGGTTCTGTCAATATTTTGCTCGGCACCCATGCGGTAATAGAAGACAAAGTGCAGTTTGCAAACCTCGGGTTTGCAGTGGTAGATGAGCAACACAAGTTTGGCGTTGCACAAAGGGCACAGCTTTGGAAAAAAAATAGCTTGCCGCCGCATGTGTTGGTCATGACAGCTACACCCATCCCTCGCACCCTCGCCCTCACAGCATACGGAGATCTTGATTACAGCGTGATGGATGAATTGCCTCCCGGCCGTAAACCCATCAGCACCATGCACCGCAATGAAACTGCCCGACCGCAGGTAATGGATTTTATAAAAGAAGAAGTAAAGCTTGGTAGGCAGGCTTACATCATTTATCCGCTCATAGAAGAGAGCAGTAAGATGGATTACGAAAACCTTATGAAAGGTTTTGAAGAAGTAAAATCTTTTTTTCCGGAGCCCGCTTATTGGATCAGTATGGTGCACGGCAAAATGGATCCCAAATTAAAAGAAGCCAACATGCAACGTTTTGTGAGCGGCGATACCAATATTATGGTGAGCACCACCGTTATTGAAGTGGGGGTAAATGTTCCCAACGCTTCCGTGATGGTAATAGAAAGTTCGGAGAAATTCGGCTTGTCACAGCTGCACCAGTTGAGAGGACGGGTGGGTAGGGGTGCCGACAAAAGTTATTGCATTTTACTCACGGGCAACAAAGTATCACGGGATGCAAGAGAGCGGCTTAAAATAATGGTAGCCACCAACGATGGCTTTAAAATTGCTGAAAAGGATCTGGAAATACGAGGCCCGGGAGAAATAGAAGGCACCAGGCAGAGCGGGGCTCTGAACTTTAGGCTTGCAAGTATTGTAAACGATAAAGCAATGCTGGAAGTGGCCAGAGCAGAAGTTGAAAAAATTCTCGAAGCAGATCCGGACCTGAGTCTGGCTGAACATTTGCAGGTAAAAGAATTTTTGCAGCAGCAAAAACAAAAGACCGGCTGGGGGAAAATTGCTTAGCGGGTAATTGCAATAAGTTAAATACTTTCTAAACTGATACTCCGGCCAACCATACCCAATAAAATAACGTTTATAATTACTAAATTGTAAATAAATCAGCTACTTGAAAAAGCTTACCGTAATATTCTCCCAGGCATTAACAGTAATTGTTTTTCTGACATTGCCTGTTGTTGCTTCTGCACAAATGGAATTTGTGCAAAACAAGGGACAGTGGCATTCCAACATTCAATTTAAAGGCGATTTTAAAACGGGTGCTTTTTTCCTGGAGGATAAAGGATTTACCGTGGTAATGCACAAGCCAGAAGACATTCAGCGTTTTTCGGCCGCCATTCACGGCCATGGCGAAGAAGATGATAAAAATGCGGAAGCCAGAACGGTTGGTAACTCCAACAGCCCTTTGATACATTCCTTTGCTTATAAAGTAAAATTCCTGGGAGCTCGGCCCAATGTTGTGCCGCAGCCAGATAAAAAACTGCCTACACACAACAACTATTACATGGGTAACGATCCCAGTAAATGGGCCACTGATTGCAGCATCCACACGGCTATTACTTATAAGAATATTTATCCCGATATCGATATTCGTTATTACAGTGAGCAGGGTAAACTTAAGTATGATTTTATTGTGAAACCAGGCGGCAACCCAGACTTTATTGCCATGCAATATGACGGACCCCAGGTGACTATAAAGGATAAAGAGCTTATCATTTCTACTTCGGTGGGCGAGGTAAAAGAATTATATCCTTTTACTTACCAGGCTGAAACTGGCAAGCGCCAGGAAGTAGATTGCAAATTTGTAGTAAAGAACAATGTGGTGACTTTCAAAGTAGGAAATTACGATCCTGCTGCTACCCTCGTGATTGACCCTTCCATCATCTTTTCAACCTTTACCGGCAGCACCGTAGATAATTGGGGTTATACTGCCACGCCAGGGCCCGATGGAAGTTTTTACGCCGGCGGTATTGCCTTTGGTACAGGATACCGGGTTTCTCCGGGAGCTTTTCAGCAAACGTACGGGGGTGGTAGTGCAGAAGGTGGTTTCTCAGGCTATGATATTGCCATATTTAAGTTCAGTCCAAATGGAAGCAACCGTTTGTACGCAACTTACCTCGGCGGCTCGGGCAACGAGCAGCCACACAGTATGATAACAGATGCGCAAGGCAACCTGTTTATCGCCGGCAGAACCAACTCTCCCAACTATCCTCTCCGGGGATTTGCCGGTCCTATTGGCCCTGGTGGAGGATTTGATATAATCATCTCTAAACTTAACAATAGCGGCACGCTGTTGCTGGGTTCTGTTAGAATGGGCGGTACTAAAGATGATGGCGTAAATATCAGACCGAAATATACAACACCCAATGTGGCACCATCTGCCGTTAGTCTCAGGAGAAATTATGGAGATGATGCCCGCAGCGAAGTTATTCTTGATGGAGCCAACAATGTGTACCTTGTTTCCAGTACACAGTCAGATGATTTTCCCTTGCAGAGCGCTGTGCAGTCTACAAATGGTGGAGCACAGGATGGTGTAATCCTTAAATTCAATTCGACGCTTTCTACCCCATTGTTCAGCACCTATTTTGGAGGTAATGGAGATGATGCATGTTTTGTAGCCAATATCAACCCGGTAACCAACGATTTGTTTGTAGCAGGAGCTACAGCCAGCACAAATCTTCCTGGCAATAAAACCGGCGTTATTCAACCCGCATTTGCATCTGGTATTGCGGATGGTTTCGTCACCCAATTAACAAACGACGGCGCTGCTATTATAAGAACCACTTACCAGGGAACCACTGGCATAGATTTAATTTACGGGCTGAAGTTTGATCGGGCGGGCTTTCCGTACATCATGGGTACCACCACAGGTAACTGGTCAGTAGTGAATGCTACATTCAGCAACGTTTTTGGTGCTAATAATGCCAAACAATTTATCAGTAAGCTGCGGCCGGATCTCTCCGCCTATGTTTATTCTACTGTTTTTGGAACCAACTCGAACGTCCCTAATATTTCGCCCATAGCTTTCCTGGTAGACAGGTGCGAGAATGTGTATGTTTCCGGGTGGGGTGGTGGTATTAACGTGCAGCAGTCTTACACAACCGGTACCACTACAGGTTTGCCAGAGGTAGATCCATTGGTGGGTATCCCTGCAGCCGACGGAAAAGATTTTTACTTTTTTGTGTTGGAAAAAAATGCAACTTCTCAATTGTTTGGCTCTCATTTTGGGCAGAGTGGTGCCCTGGGAGATCATGTGGACGGCGGTACAAGCCGTTTTGATGACAATGGGGTTATTTACCAGGCTATTTGTGCCAACTGTACCGGGGGAGCGGTTTTTCCCACTACACCGGGCTCCTGGTCTCCTACTAACGGAAGCTCTAATTGTAACCAGGCTGCTATCAAAATAGAAATGAATTTTGCCGGCGTGGATGCTGGGGTGCAGGCATCCATCAACTCTGTGGTAAACGATACCACAGGTTGTGTGCCCCTTACGGTAGATTTTAGAGATACCCTTTTAAAAGGCAAAACATATTATTGGAATTTTGGTGATGGAAGTCCCACGCAGGTTACCACCACCGGAGTCATCTCCCATACCTTTAATAGTGTTGGAAATTTTTTGGTGCGGTTAATAGCAGAAGATAGCACCACTTGTAACATCAGGGATACAGCCTTCATAAACATAAGAGTGGGTAATAACAGGGTAACACCGGCCTTTACCTTTGCAAAAATACCACCTTGCCAAAGCCTTACCATTCAATTCAACAATGCAAGTGTGGCCACAAGTGGAAGTTTTGGGCCTCGCAGTTTTGTTTGGGATTATGGCGATGGTTCCCCAAGAGATACTGTAGGATTCAATCCGCCCCGGCTGCATGTGTACGCCGCTCCCGGAACTTACCGGGTTAAGTTGTTTGTGATAGACACTTCTTTTTGTAATGCGCCAGATTCTACAGAACAGGTAATTCGATTGAACCCACTGGTAAAAGCACAGTTTACTTCGCCTCCTTTAGGATGTGCACCTTACACTGCAGTGTTTGAAAATACCTCGCTGGCGGGTACAGATTTCTTATGGCAGTTTGGTGATGGTACAACCTCTACGGACCCAAGTCCGACGCATTTGTACGCTAACCCTGGTACCTACCAGGTAAGGTTAATTGCCACCGACACTAGTACCTGTAACAGGATAGATACTTCTGCATTTTTTGCCATTACAGTAGCGGCAAAGCCCGCAGCTTCCTTTACATGGTCGCCCAACCCTCCTATAGAGAACACGCCGGTCAATTTTACAAATACTTCTACAGGTGCCACAAGGTATTTGTGGAATTTTGGAGACGGAGAAACCTCTACCCTGGTTAACCCTTCACACCAATACAATGCAACGGGAACTTACACAGCAGAGTTAATAGCCTTTAATGTAGCTGGTTGCACAGATACTTTTTCGTTGCCTGTAAACGTAATCGTGATTCCTTTGTTAGACATTCCGAATGCGTTTACTCCCTCGCAGGAAGGCAGAAACGCAATTATAAAAGTAGAAGGTTTTGGTATCACCAGGATGAGTTGGAAAATATACAACCGTTGGGGCCAGTTGGTTTTTGAGTCTGCCAGTAAGAGTATAGGCTGGAACGGTACATTTAAAGGTAAACTCCAGGCAATGGACGTTTATACCTACACATTGGACGCAGAATTTTCTGACGGTAAAAAACTTAGGAAGACAGGCGATATTACATTGCTTCGGTAAAATAAAAAGGAGGAAAAGATGATGTATAAAAAAGTGATAACCGGGTTGATAGGATGCTTGACAATGGCAGTAGGTTCCTATGCCCAGGATTTACATTTTTCTCAATTTTTCAACTCGCCCCTAACCACTAACCCGGCCAAGACCGGTTTTATACCTGATGCAGATTACAGACTGAGTGCGCAGTACCGCAACCAATGGAGTTCTATTATGACACTGCCTTACAAAACCATGAGTATATCTGGCGATGCACAATTGTTTAGAGATCGCCTGGAGAATGGTTGGTTAGGTGCAGGCGCAGTAGTG
>JANPJW010000246.1:0-2622 GCA_031425715.1 Chitinophagaceae bacterium
TGAAATAGGTTGACTACAAATCAACCAAAAATGGATATTAAACAACAAGCCATTACCGATTATTTAACGCAAGGTACGGGTTACCGGCAATTGGCAGCCAAGTATGGCTTAAGCCGAACAACGATAAACAAATGGGTGATGATACACCAGGGTATTCACAACATTCCCCCCACCGAAAAGCAGCAGAAATATTATGAGCATTCAAGAAACCTTAGAGCTCCTTAATGAAGACTTTTTCCTGTTAAACGATGCCCAATCCATAATGATGCATATTAAGTCTTTGAGTATTGACAAAGATTCAATCCAAAACCGATCGCTGTTATATGCTCCAGCAACCAAAGATTCTATTAAAATAAAACAGAAATCACTTGGGGTGAAATTGCCTCCATCCTATATAGATTTTTTACTCGTTTCAAATGGATTTAGGAATATATCTCCCTTTTTGGATAATCTATTTTCGATTGAAAAAATTGATTGGGCTAGAAATCTAGAAGAAAAATGGAGCATTGACATGTTTAACGATGAAACTGTTGAAGTTTCTGATGAGCAATATTTTTATTATGAAGAGGATCAAAATTCGGTATTGTCAAGAACTAGATACATTTCAGAAAGTTTAAAGATCCGAATGGTATGACGGCATGTGCGTGTTTCTGAATCCAGTAATCAAATTTGGTGACGAATGGGAAGTTTTAGAATACGCTACCTGGTATCCTGGCATACAACGTTATAGATCATTTCGAGATTATTTATTAAAGACTCATACATCGAACCAACAGCTTTTAAAAGGAAGGAAAAGAAATAACATCAGCTAACAATGCACTACCAAAAGTCAGGGCGGAACTTTGAAGCATGAGCTGCGACATTTGACTCGTCCTGAAATAGGTTGACACAAAATCAACCAAAAATGGACAATAAAAAAGAAGCTGTACGAGAGTATCTGCAAGATGGGATCTCCTACGGGGCGCTTTCAAAAAAGTACGGTGTAAGCCGTTCTACCATCAACAAATGGGTGCTTGTGCACCAAGGTATTTTTGATTTAATGGAAAAGTATAAGAGGCCATCGCAACAAAAAAAACTTCTTTCACATCAATGTCTCCACCGGGTAAATTGCGTTTGATCGGTTAATAATATCTTATACGCAGTGCTAGGCTACCGCCGGGGTATAGCTGAGAACAAGCAACCAAAAATTTGTTCTTTCTTATCAAAGTCAATCATTTATTACCGTTTATAAAAACAGTTGCTGGCTCCAACAAGTATTCTTCTTATTTTAGAAAATATTTTAAAAACATGAAACTAAAACTCTGCTTACTTGCTTTGGCCTCTTCATTGTCTGCTATGGCACAAAATGAAGCTTCCTGGCTGCGTTATCCGTCGATCAGTCCTGATGGGGGTACAATTGTATTTACCTACAAAGGTGATTTGTACACCGTCCCAGCAACCGGTGGCACGGCTGCTCCGCTAACCATGCATGAAGCGCACGACTTTATGCCAGTGTGGAGCCCTGATGGCAAGCAAGTAGCTTTCGCAAGCGACCGATATGGTAATTTTGATGTGTTTGTAATACCTGCCACAGGTGGCGAAGCCAAACGCCTTACCTATCATAGCAGTGGCGAAATGCCCTACAGCTTTTCACCCGATGGTAAAACGGTACTGTTTGGTGCAGCCCGTTTAGATGCAGCGGCAAACAGACAGTTTCCCACAGGCAGCATGCCGGAATTGTACAGCGTTGCTGCAAATGGCGGACGCATTAGCCAGGTATTTACTACACCTGCAGAAGAAGTGAAAATGAGCGCCGATGGCAAAAAGATTTTTTACCAGGATAAAAAAGGTGGCGAAAATATTTGGCGTAAACACCACACGAGCGCCATTGCCCGGGATATTTGGGTGTACGATGCAGTAGCGGGCACGCATAAAAAACTCACCAGTTTTGCAGGCGAAGATCGCAATCCCGTTTTGGCAGATAATGATAAAACCATCTTTTATCTCAGCGAAGCTGATGGTAATTTTAATGTATATAAAATGAATGCAGATGGCAGCGGCACCACAGCTGTTACCAATTTTAAAACCCATCCCGTACGGTTTTTAAGTGCTGCTAAAAGCGGTACACTTTGCTTTGGATACGATGGCGATTTATACACCTATGCAAACGGCCAAAGCAAAAAGCTACCAATTATCATTAATGCAGATGCCCGTAGCACCAACGAAAGAAACATACCTGTCACTACCGGAGTAGGCAATATGAAATTATCGCCCAATGGAAAGGAAGTAGCTTTTGTGTACCGTGGCGATGTATTTGTGAGCAATGCTGATGGCAGTGGTACCAAACAAATTACTAAAACCCCCGAAGCGGAAACGGATATAACATGGCATAGCGATGGTCGCATGATTGCGTATGCCAGCGAACGAAATGGTAAATGGAGCATTTACAAAAGCGAATTAAGCCGGAAGGAAGAACCCTATTTTTTTGCGGGGACGCTTATAAAAGAAGCGCTTTTAATTACCGGCGATAAAAGTGTACAAAGCCCTGAACTAAGCCCTAACGGAAAAGAACTGGCTTACGTAGAAAACTTTAATACCTTAAAAATATATAACCTGGCTACCGGCCAAAGCCGCACTGTTATT
>JANPJW010000247.1:0-13239 GCA_031425715.1 Chitinophagaceae bacterium
AAAGTTGGTGTAACTGAGTCCAAAACCAAATGGATAAACCGGTTCGTTGCTCACATCAAGATAATTACTCCTGAACTTTTCAAACCATTTCCCCAGCGGGCGGCCTGTATTTTTATGATTGTAAAATAAGGGGACCTGTCCTACATTCTGCGGGAAAGTTGTACTCAATTTGCCCGAAGGGTTTACATCGCCAAACAATACATCTGCAATGGCAAAACCAGCCTCGCTGCCCCCAAACCAAACGTTTAAAATAGCAGGCACATATTCTTGCTCCCATTTCAAAACAAGGGGTCTGCCGGTAAATAAAACTAGTACAACCGGCTTACCTGTTTTTAGCAATGCCTTCAGCAAATCCTGTTGTAATTTAGGGATCTGGATATCTGAACGGCTGCTACTTTCCCCGCTCATCTCTGCAGATTCTCCCAGTGCAGCCACAATTACGTCAGACTGGTTGGCTATGTCTATAGCTTCTTGTAAAATAACGGCTTCAGGGCGACTGTCTCTACGCAACGATTTTCCAAACATGCCCGCCCGCTCTTCAAACAAACTGTCTGCATCCAGGTTGGCCCCCCGGGCCGTTAATATTTTTACTTTGTCTCCCACTACTTGCTGAAGGCCTGATAAAAGGGAAGTAGCTTTCGAAAAATCTGCTGCCACACTCCAGGTACCGGGCATGTTTTCTTTATTGTCTGCAAGCGGGCCAATTAATGCAATAGTGCCCGATTTTTTCAAGGGTAACACATTGCCCTGGTTCTTTAAGAGAACAAAACTTTGCGCAGCAGTGCTTCTTGCTTCTTTGCGATTGGCAGCGGTAAAAATTTCTGTTGTAGCCCTGTTCTCATCAAGGTATTTGTAGGGATCTTCAAACAGGCCGAGTTTGTATTTTGCTTCCAGTATTCTCCTGCATGCGGCATCAATTTGTGCGAGGGTTACCTTTCCCTCTTTCAATGATTTTTTTGTAGTGAGCAAAATTCCTTCTCCCACCATATCCATATCTATACCTGCCATAAGCGCCCGTGCCGAAACTGTTTGCAGATCTCCTATACCATGTGCTACCATTTCGTTGATGCCTGTATAATCTGTTACCACAAAACCTTTAAAGCCCCACTCTTTGCGCAGTACGTCTGTCATCAGCCATTTATTGGCAGTAGCAGGCACACCATCTACTTCGTTAAAAGAAGCCATTACACTGCCCACGCCCGCATCTATAGCAGCTTTGTAAGGAGGAAAATATTCGTTGTACATCCTTTGATGACTCATGTCGGTGGTATTATAATCCCGGCCTGCTTCTGCAGCACCATACAAAGCGTAATGTTTTACGCAACTTAGGATGGTATTGTTTTTTGTAAGATCAGTGCCCTGGTATCCCTTAACCATGGCTTTGGCAATGAGGGAGCCCAGGTATGGGTCCTCGCCGCTGCCTTCAGAAATCCTGCCCCACCTCGGGTCCCGGCTGATATCTACCATGGGCGAAAAAGTCCAGTTGATGCCGTCTGCACTGGCTTCATTTGCTGCAATCCTTGCACTGCGTTCTATCAATGCCATATCCCAGGAACAACTTAGCCCCAGCGGAATCGGGAAAACCGTTTCATAACCGTGTATTACGTCCATGCCAAACAACAGCGGAATTTTTAAACGGCTTTTTTCAATTGCAAGCTTTTGGACATCTTTAATTTTTGCCAGCGATTTAATATTAAAAAGCCCCCCGACCATTCCCTGCTCTATTTTTTTTGCAATGTCTGAGTTACCAGCCTGGCCGGTAACAATATCGCCGGAGCCCGGTAGGTTCAATTGCCCAATCTTTTCATCCAGCGTCATTTTTTTCATCAGTCCATCTACAAAGATTTTCATTTTGGCATCTCCAGTTGTTTGTGCCAATGAGGAGGGTGGATTGATAAGGGTGAAGCTTATCAACAATAGCAGGGAGATTCTTTTCATTTGTCGCTGTTTTATTTTTACTGATTTTTTAATTGAATTGAAGTTCACTTGAGTTTACCTGGTACTCTATGCGGCTGTTGTTATTTTTATCTATAATCTGCATCAATATTACAGGATCTTTTTCCCATTTGATGGTGAGCAGTCCAAAATGATTTTCCATTACCGGGCCTTCTATCCTGTTTTTATTTAAGGTAGCAAAATCCCAGGTGGAAGTTATTCCGCTGGAAGTTATGTCGTAAATAGGATAAAGCCCCGGTTCTTCCAATTTGGAAATTTCTGCATAGTGCACATCGCCACTTATAAAAAGAACGCCCGCAGCTCTGGTTTTCTTAATAAGTTGTAGCAGCCTTTTTTGCTCATGCGGAAAATTAGCCCAGGCTTCATAGCCATTGTATTCAATACCAAATTGCGAGCCACTTGCCACAATGCGTAAGTCGGCTTTTCTAACGAGTTCTTTTTCCAACCACTGCCACTGTGCTTCGCCTAGCAAGACGCTATCTACAGAAGTGTGTGGCTTATATTCCGGCGTGTAAAAATAATTTTCCCTGGGCAGCTTAGCCAGGGTATCATACAAAAGAAGATCGCTTCTGAATGTACGGTTATCTAATAAAATTACCTGCACGGTTTTATCGCCATATTGTAGATATTCTGCATGATAAATCCCTTCATGTTTTCTGCGTTCGCTGGTCGCTGGTTCTTTAAAAAACTCAAGAAATATTTCTTTGGATTGCAGCTTGAACGGATAGTATTTGCCTGCATCATTGCGGCCATAATCATGGTCATCCCATATTGCCAGCATTTTAGTATTGCCGGCTAGTTGCTGAAACTCAGGCTTAGCGGAAAGCTGTGCGTACTTTGCTTTCAGCGTGTCCATATTATCAGTATCGCCATAAATATTATCGCCCAGGTAGATAAAGAGATCAGGTTTATAACTTGCTGCAAGGCTTAATACGGGTTGTGGTTCCGTCTGGTGGCCGCAAGAACCAAAGGCAATTTTGGTGGTGGCGATTTTCTCCTTGCAGCTCGCCATTAAAAACAGCAGGCTGAATAATAAACCGGGCTGTAAAAATATTTTTCTCATACGTTGATTTATAGGGTTGTTATGCTAGTTTTTTTTAATGATAATCAGATTGCCTCCACCCGGAGCCATATCTATATTCATAATTGTTTTTGAATCTATGTTGATGGTTTTTTTGGTAAGTTGATTTGCATCAATGTGGCTGGTAGCTGCATCGCTGTATACATAGCCCGTATACTTTCCAGGGGGCAAAAATGAAAAATTCACGGATATTTTTCTTGCTTCATTGTTGCTGATGCTGGCAATGTACCAGCTGTCTTTACTTCTTCGGGCTATGGTAACAAATTTGTCTAAAGCCGCTGCCGGCACTTTTGTTTCATCCCACACCGTTGGCATATTTTGCAATACTTCAAAGCCTGGCTGGTTTATATAGGCAGCAGGGTCATCACAAATCATAGACAAAGCATTTTCCAGTACTACATACATTGCCAGCATATGACAGCGGGTGCCAATCACGTAGGGCTTTTCATTTTGCACTACGAATTTATCGTAGGGCAACGCCCTGAAACCGCCGAGGTGATAATCAGTAGAACCTGCCAGCAACCTTGTAAATACGATATTCATATCTGCATCCGGGCTCACAAGGTTGTCCCATTTATGATGTTCGTAATTTAAAGTTCCCTCCCTTGTAAATTCATTAGGCCAGGTACGGTTAAGGCCTGTTGGCTTATAAGCGCCGTGAAACTGGATGTGCAAATGGTGGGCTGCAGCTTTTTCTAAAATCTCATTTTGAATGTTTACCATCTGCTGATCATCCCGATCCATAAAATCTACCATCATACCACTCAGACCCCATTCCTCAAATTTGGCAAAGGCCTCATCTAGCCGTGGGTACAAAGCCTTCCAATGCACCCACACCCTAATGCCAACATTTTTAGATTTTCCGTAGTCACAAATCTGCTTCATGTTCAGCCCGTCTACGGGTTTGGTCACATCAACATTGTTTCCGGGTTGGTATCCGCCGCCATCATTGCTGTACCATTCGTGGCCGCCATACTCTACTATTGTGTGATAATCGATTTTATTGGCAGCACAGAAATCTATAAAATATTTATTGGTTTCAAAATTATTTCCTCCTTTAATGCTGTCTGGTACAATAGTTCCGTACCACCAGGGGAAATTAGATGTGCCTGGCTTTAACCAACTAAGATCCTTTATAAAAGACGGTTCATTTAAACTCGTGAGGATGTTGGATTCCAGTAAAGTGCTCAAATGGTTGCTGATCATTAAAACCCTCCACGGGCTGGCATGCGGAAGCTTTGCTTTTACTTTAATACCTCCCTGGCCTGGCAAGGGAGAGAGCGCTGCATTGATGATTCCCTTTGTTTTTACCAGGTACATTCCGGCATAATCAACCAAGGCAGCTTCTGTTACAGCTACAAAAATTGAGTTATCCAAATGAAACAGCGCTGGCATATCCATCAGTGTATCTTCCTTGAGGGTACTGAGCAAAGATGTACTGTACAGTCCTTCATGCGATGAAGTATAATTGGGAAGCAACAATGATTTTACGATGGGATCTTCCACAAACCTGAATTCCGTTTTTTCGTCTGACAATGCAAACGAAGAGGCATTGTCCTTTTTAGGAAATACATATCGAAAAGCCAGGCCATCATTGAATGCCCTTATTTCCAGATCAAAACCAAGATCGTTTTTTATTGCGTCTTTTAAAGATATAGAGACCTGCCGGTAACGGTTGTTTACAAGGCTGGCTTTGCCTGTAACCAGCTTATAATTTTCATTTACATTTTTAAATACCGGGGTCTTACTTACCACGGCTTTTTGTAACAACCCCTTGCTTTCGATATCAACATTGAGAATAGAGTTTTCAATTATTTTTTTATTGAGGTAGTAGACGGAATAATTCGGTTGTCCGGTACTGGTGGTAAATACAAATCTTAGTTTAGCATCGGGGGAAGATACCTGGATACTCTTTTGGGCACGCAATACAGTTGATGAGGAAACAAACAGCAAGAGCAGCGCTACCTTTTTGAAAAAGGGAAGCAGCCACAATACTCCCAGGCTTTTATCATCTTTCATAGTGCATATTTTGTTTGTTAAGGCAGTGTATGCTTTCCATCCTTATTTTTTTAAAAATGGGGTCATTATTCTTTGCCAGATGGAATACCCTTTTGCATTCATGTGTAGATTATCCTCTATAAAAAGATCTGCCATCGCTTTGCCATCTGCATCAAGCATGGCGCTGTAAACATCTATATAAGCAGTGTTACGCTTACTTTTAAGATACTGTTTGATATGGTCATTGGCGGCTACAAATTCTGGCATAAGCTGCACCCTGCTTGGGCTTGGCTTCATGGAAATATACGCTACGGGTATTTTCTTATATTTCGCCCTGATTACATTCAATAAGTTTTTAAAACGGTCAACGACCATTTTCACGCTAACGGTATCGCTGGCGGCAAAATCATTTTCGCCACAATAAATGATTATTTGTTTTGGCCGGTAAGGAAAAATAAGATCGTTGGCATAATAAATTACATCTGGCAATGAAGACCCGCCAAAGCCACGATTGAGTATAGGGTATCCCGGAAAATAATTTTGCACATCTTTCCATTTGGTAAAAGAAGAACTGCCGATGAGCAATATCTGCCCGGCTGCGGGAAAGGAAATACTATCCAACTTATTGAAAGCTGCAATCTCCGAGGCAAAGGGTTGAGCCCATACCAAAACCGGCAGCAGAAAACCGAGTATGCAGTATTTAATTTTATTGATCATGATTGTTGTATGGCAGGTGTGTGATGAGTTACAATTTTAAAATGCTTAATCAACTTTTATTACTTTGGTTCTTTCACTTACACCATTTTCATTAACCGATTCGATGGAAAAATAGTAAGGTTTCATTTTATCCATCGTTTTCATCCAGTATTCATTGTTACTATGGATCATGATGCTGGTGTACAATTTATCGGGATGCGTACCATAATAGATATTGTATGCAAATGCATCGTCTACCGGCTTCCATTTTATAAAAGCACTGCGTTTGTCTTTTTCTGTTCGGAGTACTATGAAACCTTCTACCGCTGAGGGTTTTGCACCGTTCCCATTTCCAAATACCCGCAAGCCACTTATGGCGAATTTACCGGTTGGCATGTGAATATTCTCCAGTTTGATAAATCTTGCCTGTACCGGTTTTTCCAATTGAATATAGTCGTGTGGAACATCAGTTTGGTTCTTACTCTTATCTACCAAAATATTCCATTTTTTTCCATCGTTAGAATAGTACAATTTGTATTGATGGAATTGATCAAGGCGTTTGCCAAGTCGATCGCTTTCTACATCCTGGTCTGCGTAATTTAGCTGCACCGCATTTATGGTAGATATTCTGCCCAGGTCTGTTTGAATGTATTCTCCTTTATTGGCAGTGGCAGCACTCCAATACGTTTTAGCCAGTTCGTCTACCGCATTGTTGGGTAAGTAACCTCCAAGTGTGGAGGATACCTGTACCGGCTTGTTATAATTCAGCAACATCCATCCGGTAAAGTAAGGAGACTTGCCATCGGGGCCATAATTGGTTCCATCAATGCCTGCTCCAGGAATGTAATGCGGGTAGTCGCCAAAGGTTGTATTACAAAACATGGTGCCGTCTTTGTCAAAACCCGTGGGCCAGATGCCCAGCCGTCTTTCGAAAGTATTTTTTACTGACAGTACTGTTGTAGAAATGTGCCAGAAGTTTTTGAAGTTATCCTGGAACGTAGCGCCATGCCCGGCACCTCTCACAAAGCCGCCCAGCTTCATGCTCAGTGGGTCGCTTTGAGATTCGAATGGCCCGAGCGCATTGTTGCCCACAATCAAACCATCTGCATACCCACTAAACTCTGTACCCGGCGCACCATATTGCAAATAATATTTGCCGTTGTATTTCGTCATATGGCTGCCTTCTATGAATGGATCTAAAAAAGTGTTGTCCATGTGCTCGCCAAAGCGCTGCCAACCATAACGCCAGTCTTCCAGCAAATACATTTCTTTTCTTGTGCCTTTAGGTAAAAATGTTTTGCGATCCAGCTCTACACCATACATAGGAAACTTGTTGCTGCTACCATTGTACATGTATAGTTTGCCATCATCATCTGTGAAAAAAGAAGGATCCCAACCGCCAATGTCAAAGGAATCTACCAAAGGCTTCCAGTCGTTGGCTTTGGGATTGGTGCTCATCCATATGGTAAATTTGCTGGTATAGGTACTTCCAAATACAATCATGGTATCTCCTATGATCCCAATACCCGGTGCACACAATTCATCATAGCCTTCATTCCATGGGCGGAGAAATTTGCGGGAGATGAATTTCCAGTTGAGCATATCGCTGCTGTGCCAGTACCCCCACTGGTTAGTGCTGAATAAAAAATATTCTCCTTTGTAATTTACTACCACGGGATCTGCAGTGGCCCGGTGATTGCCCCAGGTACTGAAGTTGGGAATGGGCGTATAGCCATAATCGATGTTAATAGGATTACAGTAAGTTGTTTGCTGGGAGTAGGATAAATTTATGATCAGTAAAAAAAGTGCAACGAACCATAGTTTCTTATTCAACATCTTTTGTAGGTTTAAGTAAAGTGTGCAATTATTGCCGGATGACGCTAAATTAGAATTCGAAACCTGCCCTTTCATCGCTTTTTTTCTTCAAAATGAATTGATCAATGCTGTATCTGCCTGCGCCGGTGAAAAAGAATACAGCGGCCAGCAAAATAAATAAAAACGGATGCTGATCTTCATACCAGATTTTACCATGGCCAATTACAAAGCATATATAACACATCGTGCCTGTTATCATAACTGCAGCTAATCTTGTAAACATACCCAGCATGAGCAAGAGTCCACCAATTAACTCCGCTCCTTTACCAGCATACACGAGCCACTTTCCCATTGGTGATTTCTTGAACAAATCCCATTGTACATATTCATTCATTTTTACCTGGTTAAAAATTTCCCATCCATGGTACAGCATAAAAAACCCCACGATAATTCTTATTGCCAATAGTCCCTCTTGTTCGTAAACCGGGCTGGGAGAAATTATCTTTTTTATCATGCAGAATTTTTTAGTCACTTGTTACTTGACCTATGAGATGGAAGCTGATTTATTTTAGGGCCTGGTCTTTTTCTTTTGATAAAAAGTGGGCATCTTCTTTTATTTCTTCCGGCGCCCACTGCATGAGCGCTTCATCTGGTACCGCCTGCAAGGGAATAGTGCTACTTTCTGATGGTTCATTGTAGGGCACATTGCTGCTTCGGTTGTAAACAGATATCATACTCCATCTTGCATTGTCAGAAAGGTTTGCTTCACTGCGGTGTAACAGGTTTGGGTGAAAGATGAGGGCGTCGCCAGGCATCAGGGATACATAAACAAGTTCCATTGTTTTTAAAGCAAGGTCTACATAATGTTGAGAGGCTCCTACCTGCTCCCCGGCAAAACCATGTTCTATCCTGCCCATTTTATGCGTTCCCTTTATTACCTGCATGCACCCGTTTTGTTCATTGGCTTCCGTAATTGCAATCATGATAGAAATCATTTGATCGGGGAACAAAAATTCATTCTTATACCAATATCCATAGTCCTGGTGCCACTCCCACGCTCCGCCAATCCTTGGTTCTTTTTGCATGAGCTTGCTGTGAAAGTGACATACCGCTGCATTGCCATCCATTAAAGTGTTGGCAGTATTAAGCATTCGATGACTTTTTGTGAGCAAGCCGTACGTATCATTGCCCGGGCTGTACCACAAAGCCAGTTTTGTTTTTTTTCCTGCCTGGTCATTCAGATCAAAAGAGTGCTTTTTCATAGTATCATCGCCTACGGCTATGCTGTGTAGTTTACCTGCTTCTTCAGGAGACAGGAAATTGCGGACAATGATATATCCGTCTCTATCATAGTCAGCAACTTGCTCAGTAGTTAGTTGAAATGTTGACATAACAAATGCTTTTTAAAGAGATTTATATAAGCTAATCGAATGCTCAATTTTAAACCATCGGCCAGGTAAACTTACTTTCCAGTTTTATTTTCCTGCCCGATGAAGATGATTTTCTAGCCGCCTCAATGATTTCCAATACATGCAGCGCATGCTCTACATTTATTTTTGGCTCTACACCTGTAATGATACTTTCCCCGGTAACTCTTGCACCTTCCTGCCATTCATATCCACCCTTTTCTGTGCTTACCAATTTGGGAGGTTCCGTCCAGGATGTGTCTAACATCACACCATTCGTTTCCCAATCGTAACCAATAAGGCGCATATTACCATGATCTCCATAAATCTGTATTGAGTGCAATGTTTGATTAGCGGCTTCATGCCCATGTGGATCAAAATAATTAAAGCCACACATCACATGGGAAATTACTCCCTTATCGTGCTCTAAAAGTACATGCGCATTGTCTTCTTCTTCTACTTTTATTTTTCCTTTATCATCCACCGTTCTTTCGGGGTTTACAATGCTTGTCATGGCCATTACAGATTTTGCAGGGCCTAGCAAACCTGTGAGTGTAGCCATATTGTACACACCAAGATCTGGCATACTACCACCATTTTTTTCATAAAAGAAGGCAGCCCAGGTAGGGCCGGTATGCCCGTATTGCCCATGAGCACTGGCTATGCGGCCCAGCTTACCCTCCTGAATAGTTTTGCTCATAAAAGAAAACTGGGGACTGTTTACTACTGCAGGGGCTCCCCACAACCTTAGACTTTTGCGTTTGGCCAGATCGAGCAATGCTTTTCCTTCCGCATAAGTATTGGCCATCGGTTTTTCGCTCCATACATGTTTGCCTGCCAGCAAGGCTTTTTTATTTAACTCCCCGTGCACCTGCATATCTGTGGTTGTTACCATCATATCGAAAGGAACACCGCTTAACATGTCATCAATGTTTGCATAAGTTTTTGCACCTACATTGTATTGTTTGTTTTGTGCGATAGCTCTTTCTGGTTTAATGTCGCAAAGGCTTACCACCTCTATCATTTTTGAAGATAATAGTTGGGGCAGGTATCGATTGCTTACGCTGCCACAGCCAATTAATGCCACCCGTAACTTTTTATCTGCTTTGCTCGCCGCCCAGCCTTCAAGTGAAGACAGCAGGAGAGCGGCACCGGCCATGGCCGAGCTTTGTAAAAATTGCTGACGGGAAATATTGCTACTCATAAAAAGTTATTTAGTCAAGGAAGAAGTAAATCCTAATTTTTTTAACCCGTTTTGTATATCCGGAATTTGCATAAATAATTTCCACAACAAGCCACTTCTATAATTTTCAATCATCACTACAATAGGCCCCTGGTCTATTGCCAGGTGACTTTTGGCATACCAGTTATGGTGAATGCTAAAACCATCTACAAAACCATACCTGCTCCATATTTTATCGCCGAGGCCGTAATAAAAATATTTTAAAGCTTCCATACTTTCCTTTGGTGTGTAGGGCATAGATGAAATTGCGGCAGTAGGCTGTATGACGCCCCTGTCGTTTTCAGGGCTGTGGGCTACGTATCCTTTATAACTATCGCCGGCAGTAAGGCCCCAGCACTTGTCACTATACCCCTTAAACTTGTTGGGGTTTTCAATACAATAGTCCCTGTTGATGAGGGTATGATTTTTTCCCTGTAAGAAGTAATCGTTGTCCAGGGAATCTGTTAGCCCGTTTGGATTGATACCGAGAAAGGTATATTGTTCAAAGAAAAGAGGGCCACCTTTATCTTTATCATAGTTACCGAGTGGTAATTGATAACCATAATATTCCCGACCGTTTTTGAAGCCAGGACTTCCTACCCATGTGCCGTCATAAACGGCTTTGGAAATTCCATGATTAGGCGACGATGCAGACATAATGTATGTAATCAAACATTCATTGTAGCCCCACACCGGGAAGTTCATATCAAAACCATTGGTGGGACTCCAGTGCCAAAATAATTTATTTTGATTGTTGCTATGCCAGTTCCAGTTTGCAGCTCCCCACATTTGGTTGATGCGTTTTCGCAAGTAGACCTCTCTTGGAGTGTTTCCATTAAAATATTCCCTGGCACACAAAAATCCCATGAGTAAATAACTGGTTTCTACAATGTCTGCACCATCATCCAGGCGGTCAAACCTGATGGTCTTTCCTGTTTTGCCATTCATAAAATGCGGGTAAATGCCGTGGTAGCAATCTGCGTTAATCAAGAAGTCGGCAATTTGAATCAGACGTCTCACGGCAGTATCCTTTCCTATCCAGCCTCGTTCTACCGCTACTACGGTGCTCATAATACCAAACCCAGTTCCGCCTATTGCACCAGCATCGGGGCCAAAGGGAGTTTTGCTAAAATTCGGTTCATCCCATGCTTCATTAATATAGTCCCAATAATGTTCTGCCAATACAGTATTGCTTCTTTCTAAAGCCAGGCCGCTCACCGGGTGAGCACCATGCCAGAAAAAACGGAAAGTTTGTTTTTGAACCACTTCCAGTAACTGGTCATCGGTTAATTTTTTGATGACACCTACCGGGGCAATGCTGTCTGGCCCATCATTGTACCTGCCTTTGGTAAGAGAAGTACCATTTTTTTGGGCAGTTAAAAGCTGGGAGAAAATCAGAAGGCAACAGGTAAACATGATACGTGCAATCATAGAATAAATTTTATGGCGAAAGATAATTTGTGCAACCGTTTTGCTTCAACCACACATCTATTGTGGCTAAAACAAATCTACTTTTCATAAAAACCACGAACCACCTGTTTGCACCTCTTTTCCGATACTATTTTAGCACATGAAAGATATTAAGGCTTATTTTTATGCCATAAAACAATCATTGTATGAAACCATCATTGGAGAGATTACCACTTGAGCAGGGCGAATCTTTTGTTGTAAAATCTTTTGACTATGGTTTTTATCCTACCCCGTGGCATTACCACCCGGAGTATGAAATTGTAATGGTTACAGAAAGTACCGGCAAGCGTTTTATTGGAGACGCTGTCTCTGATTTTAAACCCGGAGACCTCGCCTTACTTGGGCCAAACATACCGCATACTTACCGCAACGACGAAAAGTTCTATGAAAAGGGATCAAAACTGAGGGCAAAGTCAATCGTTATTCATTTTTCTAAAGCATCGCTGGGAGAGGGGTTTTTACAATTGCCAGAAGCCAAAGGGATTGGCCAGTTGTTACAAAAATCACTGCATGGCCTGGACATAACGGGCTCGGCTTACCGTGAAGTGAGCAACAAATTATTTGAAATAACGGCAGAGAAAGGGATTCGCCGGTGGCAGAGCCTTTTAGAAATATTAATTATACTAAGTGAGTCTAAAAAGCTTAAACCCATCACTGGCACAGCACAGGTGGGTTATAACGAAAAAGAGTCTGAACGTATGTGCAGAGTTTTTGACTGGGTAGCCCTTAATTATACGTCAACCATAAAACTGGAAGATGCTGCCAGGATAGCGGGCATGAACGAAAACGCTTTTTCCCGTTTTTTTTCTCAGCGTACCCGTAAAACATTTTCTGCTTTTGTGCAGCAAATGCGCCTGCAGCGGGCTGCCGGCCTGCTGGTAGAAGATGAATTGCCGGTAACCGAAATCTGCTACGAATGCGGCTACAACAACATCTCTAATTTTAACAGGCAGTTTCTTAACTATTATGGCATGAACCCGGTTAACTACCGCAAGACATTTTTAAAGCGCATGTAGAATAGCCTGGTGGGAAAAGTTGTGTAAGAACTCGTCATTTGGTTTGATAGTAGGCTAACACCGACAGAATATAGGCACCAGCTCCATATCCTACCATGGGTATGGCTCCCTTGTAAATATTCATGTCGTTGCTTAAAATTTCCGGCACCTGGTTATTATTCCTGTTTGCAAAGCCAGTTATTCTGTCAATGAGCTTTTTTGCTTCTGTCTTATTTCCAAGCACTGTTTGAGCAATTGCTACTCGTAATGCAGCAAAGGGCCATTCCTGGTTTTCGTAACTATCAGCGCTGTTAAAACGAATGTAACCACGGGCTGCATCCTTGGCAGCACGGTTGTGCCGGTTATATTCCTGCATGTGAGTAGCAAATAATTTTTTATCTGTAATAAGGCCGTTGGCAAATAATTCAAAAGTGGCGGCATCAAAATAATGATGATCAGATGCTGACAATTCCGTGGCATTGCCTTTAATGTATTTCCCATCAATAAGGCAGTTTGCTAATATTCCTTTGTAAAGGGTTTTATATGCTTCTTCAAATTTTTGGTGAGGATGACCGAATCTTTTTTGGAGTATTGCTGTTA
>JANPJW010000248.1:0-17889 GCA_031425715.1 Chitinophagaceae bacterium
TTATAAAGTTTATGATAAAGAGATACTCCCGGACCATAGATGAGTTCATCTGCCTTCCATGCATCAATGTATCTGTTTACTGTACCGTTTCGTATCAGGCTGTACATTATAATTGTAGAGGATGAAGGCATGGAATCCAAAAAGTCCATAATCCTCTTTCTCTGGGTAGATGTAGCAAATGGGAATTCAAACTGGTAAGGCCTTGGTGTAGGAAAGGTACTGCCATAAGAGCCCTGCGTAGGACTAACAATCACATTGGTTTTGGGCGTGCCGGTTATACCGTCAAGCACCACAAATTGTAATGTATTAAAGGTATTACCCCAGTTAGATATCTGATTCACACCAAGATTGATGCGTAGTGCGTCATCTCTATGTGGCGGAAAACTACCGGTAGATACACTCAAAACAGTATTCTCAAAATCGAATTTATACTTCCTATCGGCTGCTAAAGACAGGTTCTCATAAGTGCTTCCGAGGTGTTGATAGTAGTGCGACTGATTTACCCCCGCAGAACTGGAGGGAAGGTACACAAAAGAGAAACCGTTCCAAATTACATCCGCATTGTTAACGGGTACCACCGCTACCCGCCAGTAATAAACAGTACTATCGCTAAAGGTTACATTCGATGGCGAAAATTGAACCGTACCACCGGTGCCGGCAGCATTGTATACCTTTTTGAAACTAGAGTTAAACAATTGGGTCGTGTCTAGTTCCATTAAATATTGCCTCTGGGTACTGATAGCATTTGCCGAACTGGCTACAAATGTGATATTCTGCTGGTTCACGATGCTGTAATTCGTGGGGAAAGCAGGCCTTAGTTCATCTTCGAACACATAAAAATCTTTGGTTACGCTGTTGTTGGTTTCAAACAGCTCATCTACACGGTTTGTATAATCCAAAGACACGATCATTTGGTTTAACCCTTTGTCTGAAGTGGGATTAATAGGAACGGTTAGTTCAAGAGAATCCTCGAAACGGATACCGGGTATTAATTCATTATACAAAGTCTTGATAGAATCGTTTGGTAGTTTTCGTTTTACCGAAACCCAGATAGAATCCCCTTTTGCCAGGCCAATATTCATCATGTTTACCTGAACTTTAAAGCTTACATCGGCAACCGAAATGATACTCGGAGAAATTTTAACCAGCGGTTCTTCAATAACATAATCGGGCTTGGCAAAATAATTCATCCGTATGGAGGGGTCGCCATGTAATGCAATTTCTTCCAGGTGTATGCGGGTATAGTAGTCGAGGTTTGAACTTCCTCCTCCAAGATTTTGAATAACTTGTTTGATCTGGTTTCCTACACTATTACCATACATATTTTTACCAAACTGGGAGTAAAAATTTGTGTTGTAAAAATTTAAAAAAGGCGGTATTCCAAAATGGGTATCGGCTAAAAAACCAATACTTCCTTTTTGGCTTGCCAGAACATATTTTTCAGAAAGGGAAAGCTTACCCTCCGCCCTTTGCGGATCGAAATTGAAAAAGTTGCCTGCAGAACAACCACTCACATTAAAAAACGGGTACTTCCCAGTACTATTATAAATTTCGGGACTACTCAGATTAAACTCAAAAGTGCTGGCCGATGAGTGCCCAAAATATCCAATCATTCCCAAGCCGCTTTCAAACAGCTCTTCTATCCGCTGGGTATTGGCTTGTTGCACTGCACCAGTTGCTGTTTTAGAAAAAGTTTCCACAGAACCACCAAAAAGCGTATCCTCTGCAATGTTTTTATAACTATTCATGTAAACCCTAAATGCCTGGTTCTCCGAACTATCCTTGCCTCCTGCTACGTGCATGATCTTTTTCATCCATGCCTTGTCTGCAATGTTGGGGCTCAAAGACTTTTGCGCCGCTTCGTATTGAATTACCTTTTGCAGGTAATTGTTTATTTCTCCACCATTAATAACACCAAGCCTTCCAATTGGCACAAGAGGCACGATAGTTCCGGGCTCAGAACTTAACAGCATGTCCGATGCTGGCCAACCAAAAGTGGGTAACATGTTGAGCTTACTCATGAGCGCATTTGAGGCATTGCGGTAATGATCAAGATAGTCAACGCCCCTTCCAATTAAAAGTGCATATTTAGGCCGCGGTGTAAAATTTCTGTCGGCAAATCTTATAAAGTCTCTTATAGACGAAGGGTGTCCTTTAATACCAAAAGCAAATTGATCTGTTAATTCATCTATGGTATATGTTTTGGCAACAAAGCCACCACCGGTTGCAGAAGAACGATAAAGCCGGTAGTCTTCCACATAATTTCGGTTGTTGCCGTCATTGAAAAGAGTCTTGTTGCTGATAATAAGATAATCGCCATGGTTAGCGGGATCGCTGAGATTTAAAAAGTTCCTGGTGGCAAGGCCTGATAAGATGTTGATGTTGGTAGCCTCTGCGCTGATAAGCATGAATTTTCTCACTGGCTCGGAAGACGGCGGCAAAACAAATTTAACCCTGCCCGCTGTAGAGGCAATCTCACCAACGTAGCGGGTGCCGCTGGTAAAATCGTACAATATTGGTGGCACCGAACCTGTATTAAAATTGGAGATGTTCAGATAATTACCACTGGCTGAGGCGCCAAGTTCGAAGTAAAACTGCTTTTGATTGTTGAAGTTAAAAGTAGCTGGGTAAGTTAGTCCCACGGATGCTACCACCAACCTATCTGTACTCACGGCAGATGTATTGGTTACCACTACCATCATTTCGCTGGTTCCAGAAAAATTACTAAGTGGCAAATTGTTTATCACCGCTTTTCTGTAAGTAAAGAATGGCATCGGTACATTGTAGATCTGCGGACCAGAAGTTCCATTTAATTGCACACGGAGGTTACGGGTATTCTCTGCATTTCCTGCGGCGTTTACCCTTACACTTAAACTATTGGCAGGTCCTGCCGAATATACATTAAGACCAAGGAATCTATTTTGCAAAACTCCCGAAGGGGTAATGTCGCCAGTAGTAAAACCCTCACCTTCATCATAGGAAGATGAATAAACATACTCGCCCACTCTATTTGCATAACCACGGTTAATCTGGTTCTTGAAAAATGCATCTACAGACCTCATAAAATAAGCATCCGGAGTTGCTGCGCTGGGGGCTGTATTTACGGCAGATTGAAACCTGAGGTTTCCTCCGGACGGATTCACTGTTAGAAAAAAGGCTGCAGTATCTGTTTCCAGGCTGTACTCGTCGCTTAGCTGAAAGTCAGGCATACGGTACAACTGGTTGTCGGCCTTGCCATCATTCTTTTTGCCGAAGAACTCTATAAAATCTGAGGGACCCAGTGGAGCATTGGCAACACTGGTGAATAAACGCACTTGCTCACCATTTCTCCATAGCTGAAAATCATTTGCATTGGTACCACCCAGGCCTATTGTTGCCAAAACGGATTGTGGAATACGGCACAAAGTGTCTTTAGCCAACGTAAACTTGTAATAGGTTTTGCTATAATCTATCCAGCTATTGTTCAACTGGGCCTGTGTGCTTGTCGTGGTAAAAATCAGTAAGGCAAGTAGTATTTTTTTCATCGGGAAGATGTTATATTTTAATTAGTCTTCTTTTTTAATAAAGTTGATACGCAGTGAAAAAACGTGGGTAAACAGAGGGTTGGATTGGTTTGCCAGGTTCGAAAAAGCATAATCGAGCATCACGTTGTTTATTTTAAACCCGGCCCCTAAACTCGGCTGGTAAATCCACACTTTCTTTTGATTGGTAGTATCACCATCAGCCAATGCTTTTTGAAAATTGGTAATACCGGCTCTCACAAAAAAAACATCTTTCACCGCTGCCTCCAGCCCCATATGCGGGTCTACGCTTACTGTGTTGCCGCTTAGCACGGTGTTGCGTTTCCCGTCAAACGTAAAGTCCAGGTTAGCTTCCGCCAATAATTTTACATTGCTGCCAAGGCCAAATTCATAGCCGCCTCCCAGTACAAGCCGCGGTGCGGTGAGTTCTGTGGACTTTACAGGAATATCGTTGTTGGTGAGATACAAAACTTCTTTTTCTTTTTCGGTAAACTTAAAGGTCCAGGCATTGAAAGTGGTGGTAATATCCCGGGCAACAAGGCCAGCCCGCCATTTATCTCCCCTCATTTGTATACCCGCATCAAGACCAAAACCAAGCGCATTTGCAAATTTGCCTACTTTACGATAGATCACCTTTGCGTTGGCACCTACGCTGATGCGTTTGTTTTCTGTTTCTTTTAAATTTTGAGCAAATGAAAAAAGAAAAGCGTAATCCGCAGAGGAGAAGGTCTGGATGTTGTTATAATTAATACTACCATCGGGCTCCACCAAATACAAGGTGTTCGGAATATCATCTACCGCAAACCGCAGCAGCGAAAAACCGATTGTCCTTTTATTGTCCTGAACCGGAATGGCGAGAGAAGCATAGTCGTACTTGGCAATACCGGCAAAATATTCTGCGTGCATAATGCCTGCATTGGGATGATCTTTTACTCCGGTTAAACCAGCGGGGTTCCAATAACCGGCAGTGGCATCATTTGCGGAAGCCACCTGGGCGTTACCCATAGCCAGGCCACGGGCCCCTGCGCCAATATTTAAAAACTCATTAGAGTATTTTCTAAATTGCGCAAAGCCCGCAAAGGGGCATAAAACCAGTAGGATAATTAAAGCAGTAAAGCTTTGTTTCATGTTATAATGCATTGAAAGTGTATGGATCGTGCTGAATTACAATGGAGTAACGTATTTATACTACCAAAATTGTTCTAATATCTTTTGTTTCTGCATTTAAAATTACGATAATGAAGTATAACAACTCTCAGTTTTAACGATACTCCCCCACTAAAATATGATATTAAAAAAAACAACCTTTCAAAAAGGCGGGCATTGGTAAATACTTATAAATGGATTAAATGGATTGAATTTAAAAAAAAGATTCATTTTTGCAGCCCATAAAATCAAGAATAACACAATCAGATGACCAACCCTTTTATAGAAGAACTACGCTGGAGAGGAATGCTGCAGGATATAATGCCAGGCACAGAAGAACAATTAAATAAAGAGGTCACCTCAGCATATATCGGGTTTGACCCCACAGCAGACAGCCTGCATATAGGCAGTCTTGTGCCCATTTTGCTACTGGTGCATTTGCAAAAGGCGGGTCACAAGCCCTATGCACTCGTTGGTGGAGCCACAGGTATGGTGGGCGACCCTAGTGGTAAAAGCGAAGAAAGAAATATGCTGAGCGAAGAAGTACTGACCCAAAATGTGGCCGGTGTAAAAGCGCAGTTAGAAAAATTTCTAGATTTCGATGCTAACCTGCCAAATGCCGCTGTGATGGTAAATAATTTTGACTGGTTCAGGAATATTAGTTTTCTGGATTTTATCAGGGATGCGGGCAAGCATATTACTGTAAACTATATGATGGCCAAGGACAGTGTAAAGAAAAGACTCGAGAGCGAAAACGGTATGTCGTTCACAGAATTCACCTACCAGTTGGTGCAGGGTTACGATTTTTATTGGTTGTATAAAAACAAGAACTGTAAACTTCAGATGGGTGGGAGCGATCAGTGGGGAAATATAGTGACCGGCACAGAATTGATCCGGAGAAAAGAAGCCGGCCAGGCATTTGCCTTTACCTGCCCGCTCATTAAAAAAGCCGATGGTACAAAGTTTGGTAAATCGGAACAGGGAAATATTTGGCTGGATGCACAAAAAACAACGCCTTACCAGTTTTACCAGTTTTGGCTGAATGCTTCCGATGCCGATGCAAAATCCTGGATCAAAATCTTCACCTTCCTTTCCCGGGAAACCATTGACCAACTCATAGCAGACAATGAGACAAACCCGGCGGAGCGCCTGTTGCAAAAAACACTGGCCAAAGAACTAACGGTATTTGTGCATGGCCCGGCAGAATATGATAAGGCTATTGAAACTACCCACAAATTATTCTCTTCTCAGCAAGGAGATATCGAGACCCTTTCTGAAGATGACCTGCACAATATGGAAGGGATTGTAAAATCTTTTTATGCAAAGGAAAAGATAGAGGCCGGCATTGATGTAGTGAGTTTATTGGCAGAAACCAATATCTACCCAAGTAAAGGAGAGGCACGAAAAGCAGTACAGGGTGGCGCTGTGAGCATCAATAGAAAAAAAATAGGGGCAATAGATGTCAAAATTCTGGCAGATGACCTCCTTTACCACAAATACCTTTTGGTGCAAAAAGGCAGAAGGAATTATTACCTTTTAGTAATGCAATAATTATATTTTTAAGGCATCCTATCGGATGCTTTTTTATTCTACATGCACCTGTTTGGCAACTACGGCACCTTGCGTAGCCTCTGGCAAAAACTGCCTTTCATTTACGAGGTAGCCGTTTCCTTTTTCGCAAAAATGAACTTTTAAATTTTCTATGCTGATGGGATTCCCGTCTGGAATATCAGCAATATTACAATGCCTTATATCATGCCCGTCTACAATAATCACCAGGCCACTTCCTATCGCTTCCATCTTATTGCTACCGGTAATGAGCATACCGGTGTCTTCACACAGGCCAATTCCAATGCAGGATGGATTGGCAGCCACTGCTTGCGCCAGTCGCCCGAACCTTCCTCTTTTTTCAAAATGAGAATCAAAAATAACGTCATCCATAAAACCGAGACCAGTGGTGATTTTCACTTCCCCCTTTAAATGTGCCATGGCAGCATTGCCTTCATAAATCATCGTATTGCTCATGGCCATCGCACCGGCTGAAGTGCCGGCAATTACAAAATGCTCTTCATCTGCAAGACGGGCCAGGCAAATTTCTAAAAAAGTAGTGCCACCAAAAATGCTGGACAACCTCAACTGGTTTCCTCCGCTAAACATCACCGCATTACAATTCCTGATACGATCAATATATTCTTCATTGGCCACATCTGCCCTGTTGCGAATATGCATTACCCCTATATTGGTGCAGCCTATTTTTCCAAACGCATCCATATAGTTGTCGCCCACTTCGTAAGGTATCATGCTGGCTGTGGTGATAATTTCTATCCGGGAAGAAGAACCGCCCGACTCTTGTAAAATGCGGCGTAAAATACCCCTTTCGAGAAAATTAAGATTTACGGGCTGTATCTCGCCTTTCTCCAGGTTAGTGCCTTTGTCTTCGGCACCGCCAATGGCAATTAGTTTTCCTTTTGCAAACTGCATTTATACTTTTTTGTGATCGCTACAAAATTAAGGGAATTCAATTTTGATAATCAGTTACTTATTAAATCACGCATTTAACTTTCTTTATTAACCCAAAGTCGCCATTGACAAAACGCTTTGCAATAGAGCCATCTGTTACGCAAACTGGCTGTTTTTTTGTAAACCAAGATGATTTGACTAATTTCCTATTTCCCAACAAACGAAATAACACCGCATAAATTATGAAAATTGTAGAAATAAAAGTTTTAAGAGGCCCGAATTACTGGAGTGTTCGCCGCAGCAAATTGATACAGATGAAACTGGACCTGGAAGAGATGGAGCAAAAGCCCACCAACCTTATCCCTGGTTTTAGAGAAAGATTAGAAGCGATGTTTCCTACCATGTACGAGCACCGCTGCAGCGAAGGAGTGCCTGGCGGGTTTTTCAGCCGGGTAGATGAAGGCACCTGGATGGGACATGTGATAGAACACATGGCATTGGAACTACAAACACTGGCCGGTATGGATACGGGGTTCGGGCGCACCAGGGGCACTGGCGAAGAAGGTGAGTATTATGTATGCATTAGTTACATGGAAGAAGATGCAGGCATTTATGCGGCCAAAGCCGCTGTGAGAATTGCGCAGGCTCTTACCGATAACGTACCCTACAATTTGGAAGAAGACATCATGCGCCTTCGTGAAATAAGGGAAGAAACCAGGCTTGGCCCAAGCACGGGCAGCATTGTAGAAGAAGCCGCCAAAAGAGGTATCCCATTCATCAGGCTAAATAAAAGCTCTCTTGTGCAACTTGGTTATGGTGTACATCAAAAAAGAATAAGGGCCACTATAGCAAGTACTACCAGCAACATAGCTGTAGATATTGCCTGCGACAAAGAAGAGACCAAGGCATTGCTGGAGGCCGCAGAAATACCAGTACCCAGCGGTACCGTTGTTCGCAGTATAGCTGGCCTGGAAGAGGCTGTTGAAAAATTTGGTTACCCCCTTGTAATAAAACCAATTGATGGCAATCATGGAAAGGGAAATACCACGAACATCACAACCTGGCAGCAAGCCCTCACGGCTTTTGAAGCTGCACAAAAGTATGGCCGTAGCTCCATCGTTGAAAAATTTATAACAGGTTACGATTTTCGCATTCTCGTGATCAACTACAAATTTGTTTGCGCAGCATTGCGTACACCCGCATCCGTTACCGGGGATGGTTTCAGCAACATTCAGCAATTGATAGACAAAACCAACAGCGACCCACGCCGTGGTTATGGTCACGAAAAAGTGCTCACACAAATAACTATTGATCAGTTTACCCACAAAATGCTGGATGAAATAAACTACACGCTGGATACCGTTCCTCCAAAAGGCGAATTGGTAATGCTGAAACCAACGGCCAATCTTTCTACTGGCGGTACATCCAACGATGTTACAGACGAAGTGCACCCTACCAACATTTTTATGTGCGAACGTATTGCCAAAATAATAGGCCTGGACATTTGCGGTATAGACATTATGGCAAATGACCTGCGCACACCAGTAAACGAAAACGGGGGCGCTATCCTGGAAGTGAATGCTGCACCTGGTTTTCGCATGCACATTGATCCTTCTGAAGGGCTTGCAAGGAACGTGGCGGAACCGGTTGTAGACATGCTGTTCCCCAAAGGCAGTGTGGGCCGCATCCCTATCATTGCCATCACTGGGACCAATGGTAAAACAACCACTACCAGGATTACGGCACACATTGCAAAAAGTGCCGGCAAAAAGGTAGGCTATACCACCAGCGATGGGGTATACATTCAAAATCAATTGATGATGAAGGGCGATTGCACAGGCCCTTTGAGTTCACAGTTTGTATTAAAAGATCCTACGGTAGATTTTGCGGTGCTTGAATGCGCCCGTGGCGGTATTCTTAAAAACGGACTGGCTTTTCAAAACTGTGATGTAGCCATTGTAACCAATGTAGCAGCAGATCATATGGGGCTTGGCGGTATCAATACGTTGGATCAGATGGCCAAGTTGAAAGCAGTTGTACCCGAAACCGTTTTCCCTCATGGCTATGCAGTGTTGAATGCGGATGATGATCGTGTTTTTGCAATGGCCAAAGAATTGCGTTGCAACGTGGCCTTGTTTAGCATGGACGAAAACAATCCCCGCATACAGGCCCATTGCAAAAAAGGGGGACTTGCAGTTGTTTTTGAAAATGACTTTATCAGTATTTTAAAGGGTACATGGAAAATACGGGTGATCAATGTGCACGATGTGCCTATCACTTTTGAAGGAAAAGCACTTCACAATATCAACAACTGTTTGCCAGCTGTGATGGCCGCTTATCTATATAGAGACATCAGCATTGATGATATTCGATCGGCCTTGCTTTCTTTTGTACCCTCGTCCAGCCAAACACCGGGGAGACTCAACTTTTTTCACTTCAAATCTTTTACCATACTGGCGGACTTTGCTCACAACCCGCATGGCTTGAAGTTGCTCGGCGATTTCATTGGCAAATTAGAATATCCAAAAAAGATAGGTCTTATAAGTGGGACGGGTGACAGGCGGGATGAGGACATCCGGGAGCTTGGTAGCCTTTCAGCCACGTATTTTGACGAGATAATTATCCGCTGTGATAAAAATCTTCGTGGCAGAACCGCTGAAGAAATCATTCAATTATTGAAGGAAGGAATTGTTTCGCAAAACCCCGGCATTCCTACCATGGTTATCGAAAACGAAGAGGAAGCACTGGAATATATTTATGCTCACCCGCAAACAGGTGCGCTGTATGTGGTGATGTGCGATGTAGTAACAGGCGCATTGAGTAAAATAAAGGAATTAAAAGAAAGAGAGGAACATGCTTAAGTGACCACTGAAATTCGTTTGTATTGCTGGCACTAGCTTAGGCATAAGAATAATTTCGAATACCTTCTTTTAAAAGAAAAAAATGGCGGTTATCGAAAATACTTTTGGAACATTTTTTCACATCCCCTATTTTTGCACTCCCAAATAATAAATGGGTGAAAGATTGGGTTATAGTGTAAAGGTAGCACTACAGATTTTGATTCTGTCCGTCTAGGTTCGAATCCTAGTAACCCAACAAAAAAGCTTTAGCAAACCGCTAAAGCTTTTTTTGTTTTAAAACATTTGCCCAGAAATTTTATCCCTGGCAAACTATCACAGTATCTCTTGCAGGGGTTTTCCCACATTGCCATTGGGTGCCTGGATTTTTAGAAATGCCGCTAAGGTGGGTGTGATATCAGTCATGTAAGTCTCCCTGTTTGATTTACCCGGCTTTATCTTCCAACCAAACCAAACATTGGGAATGTGGGCGTCATACGGATTCCAAAGTCCATGGGTAGTACCCCTTGCTACACCATCAAAATAACCCGGCTTTACTGTATACATGATGTCGCCGCTTCTTACCGGGTTGTAACCGTTAGCCATCATTTCCTTTTGGGTAGCTGCTAAAGTCGTAGCAGAGAGTTTATCAATTTCAAAAGCATTCACTATGTAAGGCTGAGCCCGTAACTTTTTAAGCACAGTTGCCTTAATAGCTGTGAGGTCTTTACCTTTTTTTTCTATCTCTGAGGTGTTTAAATAAAACTGGTAATTCAATGCGCCCTGGATAATATTATCAATGCCGTAAGTTGCAGCCAGGCTGCTGTTTAGTTCCTTTACAATTGGGCCGTCATCAAAATAACCCCCTGGCAGTTTATGCTCCTTTAAAAACCCTGGAATATGCGCCACACCGTGATCAGCCGTTAAAAAAAATAAGTAATTCCCCTTCCCAATATTATTATCCAGGTAGGTTAAAAAATCTGCAATATCCCTATCCAGCCGATAGTAGGCATCTTCCATTTCTATGGAATTGGGTCCAAAACTGTGACCGATATAATCTGTAGAAGAAATACTCAGCGCCAAAAAGTCGGCAGCCTCTCCTCTTCCTAATTTTTCAGCCTCTACTGCAGCCTTTGCAAAATCGAAGCTGTAGGTATTGGCATAGGGTGTAAATTTAAAAGAGCTGTACTTACCTCGTTCAATGCCAGATAACCTGTGAGGAAAAACAGGTGCAGTTTCTCCTGGTATTGGAATCTCGTAGGCGTTACTATCCTTTGTACTCAACACGTATTTTTCTATGGGGTAGAGCGTATTCCAGTCTTTGCGCATGTAATTTCCCGGCAAATCTTTCTGGTTGAAAGTATTTACCCAGGCAGGTAAATCTTTCATATAATAAGTGCTGGTAATGAATTTGCCCACCGCATCGTCATACCAGTAGGCAGCATTGGCACTGTGCCCTGCAGGCAAAATTGCTCCCCTGTCTTTTAGAGAAATCCCAATCACTTTGCTTTTGAAATTGTTACTTAGCCGTAATTCATCGGTAATGGTTGTACTCCACAAATTTGCAGGACTCATTTTGCCGGCATTTGTCGGGCTACCAACAGTGCCTACTGTGCTATCGCTTGTACAATAAACATAAGTCTTGGTCTCTTTATCAAACCAGTTATTCCCCATAATACCATGAATGGCGGGCACGCTACCGGTATATACACCTGCATGACCTGATGCAGTATAAGTGGGCGTATGGGGAATAAGGGTGTTTTCAAAACTGTAGCCCTGGGTGAGCAACCTCTTGAAGCCCCCGGCGCTGTAAAGCTGGTTGTAACGGTACAAATAATCCCAGCGCATCTGGTCTATTACTAACCCTACCACCAGTTTGGGCCTGGCAATGTTTGCACTGCTGCTGCCGGGGTTTGCAAGCTTCGTTTGCGCAAAGCCAGTATATAAAAGGAAACAAAAGCAAAGCATCAGGGCTGGTCTCTTCTTCATACTTAAAAATAATTTTGGCAAATATAACCCTACTGTTGTATTGGGAACAGCGCTTATCGTTAGGTTTACATTACTTTATATAAGTGCAAATCCTTAAATTTGCGAAGTTTTTGAAAGGTAGAATCCACTCACTTGTGTTTGCAACCCTTTCTAAACAATAATAGAAATCATTAAAAATAAATCAACAAAAGATGGATGTTTTTGAAAAACTGGTGAAAGATGGTGGCCCGCTGGGGCAGCACATGGAAAGAGCTCATGGTTATTTTGCCTTCCCAAAACTGGAAGGAGAACTTGGACCACGTATGTCTTTCCGTGGCAAGGAAATGATTGTTTGGAGTTTAAACAACTACCTGGGATTGGTAAACCACCCGGAAGTAAGAAAAATAGATACGGAAGCCGCAGCCATGTATGGCATGGGCAACCCCATGGGTGCAAGAATGATGAGTGGCAACAGTGGCAAGCACGAGGCATTGGAAAAAGTGATTAGCAAATTTGTGAACAGGGAAGACACCATGCTGCTCAATTTTGGTTACCAGGGCATCATGAGTTGTATAGATGCATTGGTAAACCGCAGAGATGTGATTGTTTATGATGCGGAAGCACATGCGTGTATTGTAGATGGGGTTCGCCTGCATATGGGCCACCGCTATGCTTTTAAGCACAACGATATTGAAGATTGTGAGAAGCAATTGCAACGTGCCACAGACCTGGCTGCCAAAAATGGCGGCGGTATCCTGCTGATTACTGAAGGTGTGTTTGGCATGGATGGCGAACAGGGTATTTTAAAAGAAATTGTAGCACTTAAAAAGAAATACGAATTCAGGATCCTGATTGACGATGCACATGGTTTTGGTTACATGGGCCCCACAGGTGCAGGCGCAGATGAGGCACAGGGCTGTCAGAATGAGATAGATCTTTACTTTTCTACTTTTGTAAAAAGCATGGGTAGCATAGGAGCTTTTATATCAGGCCCTAAAAAAGTAATGAATTTCCTTAGATACAATGTACGCTCGCAGATTTTTGCAAAGAGCCTTCCACTCATGATTGTAGAAGGTATGTTGAAGCGGATGGAAATGGTGCTCACCATGCCTGAACTCCGTGAAAAATTATGGAGTAATGTGGAACGCCTGCAAAACGGATTGAAGGAAAGAGGTTTCGACATCGGCCATACCAACTCGCCGGTTACACCCATTTATATGAAAGGCGATGTGCCCGAAGCCACACAAATGGTAATGGACTTAAGAGAGAATTATCATATTTTCTGCAGCATCGTGGTATATCCTGTTATCCCGAAAGGTGATATTATTTACAGGCTTATTCCTACTGCCGTTCATACTTTTGAAGAAATAGATGAAACACTGATAGCTTTTGAAGAAACTAAAAAGAAACTGGACGCAGGTTTGTACAAAACTGCCGACATTCCGGATATGGCGGAAGTAATGTAATTCAAAAAAAGTCCCATCAGGTTGATGGGACTTTTTTTTGTGTAAGTGTTTTAAAATCGTGCACTGCTTGCTGGATGAATGCAATAACTTTATCGTAAAAAAATATCTGTATGAAAATCTTAATGCTTTCGTTTCTGTTGAGTGTATGCGTAAATGTAAGTTATGCTCAGGCCGGGAAACCTGCCGCACTGCGCACCTCAGATAGTTTGAAAATTGTAGAAGCTGCCTGCGGAGAGTGTATGTTTAAAATGAAAGGCAGTGATTGCGAACTTGCCGTGCGTATAGATGGCAAAGCCTATTTTGTGGACGGCAGCAAAATTGATGATCATGGAGATGCCCATGGCGACGACGGCTTCTGCAACAGAGTAAGAAAAGCCTCCGTTAGTGGTAAAGTTATTGATGGCCGTTTTGTGGCTACATCCTTTAAGTTATTACCGGAGGAAAAGACCAGCATCAAACACTAAACTCAACGAGTTTCCAACTACTTTCTTCTACAATATATGCAACCAACCAGCTTTCATCTTACCTGCGCAGATGCCCATCAAATGCCTATGTATGCCTGGCTGCCGGCAGCCGAGCCCACCTGCATTTTACATATAGCACATGGCATGGCGGAATATGCCGAACGGTATACAGGCATTGCTCCCTTGATAATACAAAACAATATCGCCCTTTATGCGCATGATCAACGTGGGCATGGAAAAGCTGCGGCAAATTTAAATAACCTGGGCATAGTAGATCATCAATGGTTTTACCAACAGGTAGAAGATATAAACATGGCAATGGCCTATCTGAGAAAAAAATATCCCGGCAAAAAAATATTTTTATTAGGTCATAGTATGGGTTCTTTTATTTGCCAACGCTATTTTCAAATCTATGGCAAACAAATAGATGGATTGATCCTTTCTGCCAGCAATGGAAAACAGGATCCCCTGATGGCAGCCGGTATTTCTATTGCATGGCTACAAATGAAATTATTTGGGGCCCGCTACCGCAGTGGCCTAATAGATAAATTATCTTTTGGCAAATTCAATGCAGCCTTTAAACCCAACAGAACAAAAAATGACTGGCTAAGCCGTGATCATAAAGAAGTAGACAAATATGTAGCAGACCCGCTTTGCGGATTTGTATGCAGCGCTTTGTATTTCTATTATTTCTTTAAAGGAATCAGGGATGTTTTCAACAAAGAAAATATTAAAAATATTCCGAAGGAAATTCCTGTTTATGCATTTGCCGGAGATAAAGATCCTGTGGGCCTTGCTGGCAAAGGATTTTTAACATTGATAGCAAACTGGAAAGCTGCCGGATGCGAAGATATTTCTTACCATCTCTACAAAGAAGGCAGACATGAAATGATGAATGAAATAAACAGGGAAGAAGTGATCAGCAATCTGGTATCATGGATAAAAAATCATCTATAAATTTTTATGATGGATAGCCATTATACAATACCAGCACAAACCCATATAGGCCATATACATTTAAAAGTGAGTGACCTTAAAAGAAGCCTGGAATTTTACTGCAGCCTGCTGGGTTTTGAAATAACAACGATGTATGGGCAAGATGCAGCCTTTATTTCGGCAGGAGGTTATCATCATCACATTGGGTTAAATACGTGGTACAGCAAAAATGCCCAGCCAGCGCCGCTTCATACTGCAGGATTGTTTCATACAGCTATCCTTTACCCCACAAGAAAAGACCTGGCTGTTATTTATAAAAGAATAAAAGATGCCAACTACCCCTTTACCGGTTTTGCAGATCATGGCGTATCTGAAGCGTTGTATTTAAATGACCCTGATGATAATGGCGTAGAACTCTATTGGGATAAACCACGGGCTGTTTGGCCGGTAAATGCAGATGGGAGTTTGCTCATGTACACGAAAGCATTGGACCTGCGGGACTTGCTAAATGAAATTAACTGACTTCATAATTTTCGCCACTTACCACTCATTTTTCATAGTCTTATTAAACTCTACAAAGGTTTCCTCTTCCGTTTTTCTTTCAGCAAAATATTTCAGCGGGGCTTCAATTTCTTTGGGTTTAAGATAACCGGCAAGTGGTGCAGGCCTTGCATCCAGTGAAGTTAAAAAAATGGTATTGGGATATTCTAACTGACCAAAACTTAAATACATGGCCAGGTCATTTGTTTTATATCTTTCGTTGTAAGTATATGTTTTATTATTATAAACAACTGGAGCCTTAGACTCAGCATTGTACCTCACCGCATAATAATGTTGATTGATGTAGGCAATCACTTTTGCATTTTTGTAGGTTGTTCTGTCCATCTCTTTGCACCAGCCACACCAGTTGGTATATAGGTCCACCAACAAGGGACGTGGTTCTTTCTTATACGCCAGTTGCATCTCCTCCATGCTCAGCCAGTTAATTTGTTCCCGTGGTGCTGCCCTAAAAGAAAATGCACTCACTGCAAGCAGACAGCAATACAAAAACCCCTTAACCTTTTTCATAAATTATTTGTTTAGTAGCTTACACACACAAACGGAAAAATAATGCAAAAAATTGTAGTAGCCATTACAGGTGCCAGCGGATCTATCTATGCAAGGCTTTTATTAACAAAATTGCAGCAACTCACCACGCAGGTTGAAGAACTCTCGCTGGTGATGACGGAAAATGCAAAGGAAGTATGGCGTACAGAATTAGAGAATGAGAGTTTCAACGATCTCGGTATAAAAACATATTCTAAGCATGATTTCGGTGCTCCGTTTGCCTCGGGCTCTGGCATGTATCAAACCATGATTATTGTGCCCTGCAGCATGGGAACGCTTGGCCGCATTGCAGCTGGCATTTCTGATGACCTTATTAGCAGGGCTGCGGATGTGATTCTGAAAGAAAGAAGAAAATTAATATGTGTTGCAAGAGAAACTCCCTACAACCTGGTGCATATCAAAAACATGGAAACCATCACGCTCGCCGGTGGTATCATTTGCCCGGCTACGCCATCCTTTTACAGCAGGCCGCAAACAATAGAAGAAGTTGCCGCCACAGTGGTAGACAGGGTGCTCGATCTTGCAGGCCTCCAGCACAAATCATTTAGATGGGGAGAGTAGCCCCCTGCCCCCTGAAGGGGGGATTGAACAGCCTTATTAAATACAAAAAAAATTCTTGAAGATTAAATCTTCAAGAATTGTATACACTTTAGAATTTTGAAATCGTCGAAAGCCCCTTTAGGGGTTTGGGGCAGTTACCTCAAATCAACCACTTCTACACCAGGATATTTTTTTGCGTCAAATACAAACATGGCATCACTTACCACAGCATTCGGGGTTAAAGAAGTGGTGCTGTAAGTATAACGATTGCCATTCTTCTCAAAAATTTTGGTAGTGTTGATGGCGCTATTATCTACATAAACCAGCACTTTGTGAAACGCCTTGGTTTTATCTATTGGTGTGAGTTCTATTTCTTTCAAAGTCTTGCCGTTCATTTTAACCGGGCCATTCAGTTTGTATAAAAAGTCTTTATCGTAGAAATTAGTAAACAACTTTTGTGGTGTCAAAGAGTTCGCTGAAGGATCAAGGCGGGAAATGGTTACCTCGTTGGAAGCTTTATCGTAGGTCCAAACGTTGCTGCCATCTGAAAATATTTCCTGGCCGGTAACGCTGATGCGGTACTTGCTCCCTTTCATGTAAACATTTCCGGTTTTCACGCCAAGGCTCTTGCCTGCGGCACTTTCTACCTTCAAACTAAATTTAGCCTGCACGGTTTTATAAGTCTTAAACTTACTACTCACCCCATCCAGTACTTTTTTGGCAGCGGGATCACTGGCGCCCATTCCTTTGGGTACCTGCGCCGCAGCAGAAAAAAAGAAAATGGTCATCATCAATAATCCAGAGAATAATTTGGTCATGGTTATATTTTTATGGCTGAATGCAACCTTGTTTTACGGTCGCAAAGATAGGTAATAGACCTGTTTAGCAGCTCAATGTTTAACACCATTAATTAAGGTAGTGTTAATGTAAGCGTAGGCGAGAATATTCATCGGGCAAGCTCGTTTGATGTTGGTAAAGAAATCATAATTTGCAAGTCTTCAACTCAACTCAGCTATAGAAATATTTTTACCTAACCTGTAAATTGTTTTACATGAACGAAAAAAATATTGCTATGGCGCAAAGGGAAAATTTTGCTCCCTCAGACTTCAGCACTTTTTTATGGTGGCTGGCCACAGCCGAAAAAGAAATATTAATAGATTCTGTGGTTGATCGCAACCGCTACCGCATTATTGGTATGACGGTATTGGCCACCTGGCTGTTTGCTACTTTCACCTGGACTTACTTTTTTTACACCATAGTATCGTCTGTTATAGCTGCTGGGCTGCTGGGCATTTTTATGGGTTTTATCATTCTAACCATAGATCGGGCACTTATAAAAGGCATTACCAAACAGAACAAGAAAAAATTTGCACCGCTTTTGTTCAGGGGTTTGATGGCCATCACCCTCGGCACTTTTATGGCGCAGCCTGCCGTATTGTATATG
>JANPJW010000249.1:0-11142 GCA_031425715.1 Chitinophagaceae bacterium
GCAGAGCCGGCATACACATTATCTTTATAATCGATGCGAGCGTTTTATACCAGATTAACAGCTATTCTAACATTTGCCGGGGTTGTGCTGAACATCTCTTCCGCTGCACAAAACCCACCCGGCTACGAAACCATATCCACCGCCCAGGGTTTATCGCAGGGGATGGTGTTTGACATTTTACAAGATGCAGAGGGTTTTATATGGGTGGCCACTAAAAATGGCTTAAACCGTTACGACGGCTACAGTTTTAAAGTTTTTGCAAACGATCCTTACAATGCCCGTAGCCTTAGTAGCAACAGCATCGTAAAGCTTTTTGAAGATGCAAGGGGGCGTATTTGGGTGGGCACAGAAAACAGCGGACTGAATGTATATGAAAAAAAGACAGGCAGATTTTACCGTATAGAAAACCAGCTAGCCAATGCAGGGAGCCTGTCTGGAAACGCCATCCGCTTAATAGAGGGCTTGCCCGATGGACGGGTACTGGTAGCTGCCGATGAAGCTGGATTGAATATTATAGACCTCAAAGCGGACTTTTTTGCCAAAGATGCCAAACCTTTAATTACCCGGCTTGCCTTGCCAAATGATGCACAGGTTTACGGCATGGGGCAAGACAATAACGGAACCATGTGGATAGGGGGTATGGATGGATCTGTGTACAGTTTCAACCCTCTTAAAAACAGTTTTACCCCTTTTAAAAATGGACAGCTTTTAAACAACGGTTTCTATGCCCCAGATAAAAGTATACTTATCAACGGCAGCCTTTTTTTGTACGATGGCAAAAAGGCGGTACCCTTATTTGACACTACTAAAACCCTTGCAGGAAACATTATTTTTAAACCGAGGCAAAAGCTATGGGAGAATTTTCATAGGGAACTTAAGTTTTATGATGTGAGTAAATGGGAGCCAGGCAAACAACCAGACTGGACCTTACAACTGCCGCAAAGTACCCGCACCGTTTATCCTTTTATTGCCGATCGTTCAGGAATAATTTGGTCGGGTTCGGTTGGATACGGTTTGCGTAAATACAATTTGTCGGGCAGTAAGTTTAAAGTGCAGCACCCGGGCATCAGCACCCGATGGATTATACCGGTTACCTCAAATGATATTTACACCGGCGACTTCGGCTATGGCTGGAAGCGAATTAAAAACGACGTGACCGAGCATTCGCCCTTTCGCAACATTCCCGCTTTAACACAGGTAGATAATTTTATTGTAGCCAGCAACGGAGACTTCTGGATAAAAAGCGATGACAAAGGCTTTTTCAGTTACAACCCGGTATCGGGCAGGTTGACACCACACCCTGAAATAAATAACTACGAGGGCATGGGCGATAAACAACCAATGCTGCAAGATAGCAAAGGCAGCTTATGGTTTCCTGGTCGTGGCGGCAGTTTCCAGCGCTTTCATACAGCCACAGGCAAGGTAGATAGCTTTAATATAAACACCAATGCCGCAAGGCCCATGTTGCCAAAATCGATTTGCACGGCACTCTATGAAGACAAACAAGGTATATTTTGGATTGGCACCGCAGAGGGATTTGCCAGGCTCGAATTTAATAATAAGTCCTACCGTGTGCCTGCCATAAAATGGTTTTACAACGATCCCAAAAGCCGCAATTCTCTCAACTATAATCATGTGTCTTGTTTTTTAGACGACCCTTGGCAGCCCGAAAAATATTTATGGATATGTACCAAAGGCGGAGGACTGAACCGGTTGAACAAAACCACCGGCGATTTTATGCAGCTTACCACCAAACAGGGTTTACCGAACGACGTACTGTATGGTATACTGCCAGATTATGCCGGCAACATTTGGGGCAGCAGCAACATGGGCATTTTTTGTTTATTCAACCAAAAGAAATCGGATAGCAGCCAGTGGATCTTTAGAAATTTTACAAAAGCCTATGGCCTCCAGGACGATGAATTTAATACCGGTGCTTATGCCCGGCTCCCCAATGGCAACCTGGCGTTTGGTGGTGTAAACGGCCTGAATATTTTTGACCCAAAGGAAATTTTAAAGACCAATTTTACGCCGGCTGTATTTATTACCAACATGCTCATTAACAACAAGCCTGTAAACCCCGGAGATAAAACCGGTGTACTGCAAAGCTATATAGAGCAAACAAAAAGTATTACGCTGAACTACCTGCAGGATATCCTGACCCTTGAATTTTCATCACTTGATTTCACAGCACCCAATCAAAACAAATACCGTTATCAATTAATAGGCATCGACAAAGATTGGGTAGAAAGTGGCAACAGGCGTTCGGCCACCTACCTGCACCTACCCGCCGGCAGTTACAAATTTAAAGTGCAAGGCAGCAATAGCCAGGGAATATGGAGCGACAAAACAGTTGAGTTGCAAATAACTGTTTTGCCGCCATGGTGGCGCAGTTGGTGGGCTTTTGCTATCTACGCCATCATCATTGGACTGGTTGTAAAAGCCTGGTTTAATTTTAGTGTAAACCGTGCAAAATTAAAGTCTCAGCTTAGTTTTGAACAACTGGAAGCAAAGAGGGTAAGAGAGCTGGATACACTTAAAACGCAACTCTATACCAATATAACACATGAGTTTAGAACGCCGCTTACGGTGATACTCGGTATGGCACAGCAGGTGATCAACAAACCCGCAGAACATCTTGACAATGGCATGGCTATGATCATCCGCAACGGGCAAAGCCTCTTGAACCTGGTGAATGAAATGCTTGATCTTTCTAAATTGGAAACAGGTAAGATGGAGTTACAGTTGGTACATGCCGACATCGTTCATTTTCTCCGTTACATCGTAGAGTCTTTTCATTCCCTTGCCGAGAGTCAACACAAACAGGTACATTTTTTAGCGGAAATAGATACTCTTCACGTTTCATTCGACCGGGAAAAAATAAGACAAATCGTTTCCAACCTGTTATCCAACGCTCTAAAATTTACTCCGGAAAAGGGAAATATTTATATCACGGTGCTCCAAAATTCCGCCTCATCGGATGATCAGCATGCTGACTTGGTTATAAAAGTAAAAGATACAGGCATCGGTATACCCGAGGACCAACTGCAGCATATTTTCGACAGGTTTTACCAGTTGGATAACAGTCATACCCGCAAGACGGAGGGTACCGGTATTGGTCTCGCACTTGCCAAAGAACTCGTTAAATTAATGAACGGGGAAATTATTGTAAAAAGCCCCCCTACCGGCGCCAATAAGGGTACCGAATTTATGCTCAGCATTCCGCTTGCCAGGACTGCTGTTTACGAGAAAGGTTTTAAAGCTGAAATACACAGCCAACCGAAGCTGATCACTTTGCAGCCAACGATACCCGCAGTAGTGGATGTAGAGGTAGAACAACAGCACGAAGACAAATCGTTAATCTTGCTGGTAGAGGACAATGCCGATGTTGTAGCTTATACCGCTTCCTGCCTCCCCGATTACAAGCTTGCGGTAGCCAAAGATGGCCAGGAAGGTTTTGAGATTGCTTGTCAACTAATTCCCGATCTCATCATTACAGATGTGATGATGCCCTTTGTAGATGGTTTTGAACTGTGCAGAAAATTACGTTCCGATGAACATACCAGTCACATTCCCATCATCATCCTTACCGCAAAAGCCGATATTGAAAGCAAGATAGAAGGCTTACAATTAGGTGCTGATGCATACCTGGCGAAACCCTTTAACCGGGAAGAGCTGTTGGTAAGAATTAAAAAGCTATTAGAAATGCGACACCAGTTGCAACAGTTCTATCTGAAAAAAGCAGGGCTTTTGCAGCGTGAATTACCGCTACCTGTGGTAGCAGAAAACACACTCATCAACACTAAAAAAGAAGATGCCTTTGTGGCAAAGCTGAGTTCCCTGGTAGAAGAGAATCTAACAGTGCCCGGTTTTACAGTAGAGCAATTGTGCAAGTTGGTGTATATGAGTCATTCTCAGCTGCATAGGAAATTAGAGGCACTCACTGGTTACTCTCCCAATAAATTCGTCCGCATCATCCGCCTAAATAAAGCTAAGATACTGTTGCAGCAACCCGACAACAGCATAGCATTCATTGCCCAGGAATGCGGGTACAACGACCCCGGATATTTTGCACGTGTTTTTAAACAGGAATACCAGGTTACGCCACAGGAATGGCGCCTGGTTGCACAATAGTTTGAGACAGCTCCGTTAAAACCAGCCCTGATAAAAAACCGTTAATTGGGATATAGCTTATCCATTAAGCCGTACATTTAATCCCTCTTAAAAAATGATAACCTATGGTTTACCCGGCGCTACCCCCCGATGAAAAAATGCGGATAGTAGAACTTACTGCTTACAATTTACAAAATCCGGATACCGAACAAGACTTTGACCAGTTGTCTTCTCTTATAGCTCATTTTTTTGGATGCCCGGTTGCATTGATCAGCATTATAGACAGCGACCGCCAGTGGTTCAAAGGAAAAACCGGAACTAACCAAACCAGCAGTAGCCGTGAGCTAAGTTTTTGTGGCCACACTTTGTTACAGGATGAGGTAATGGTGGTAGAAGATGCCAGCAACGATGAACGGTTTTTTGACAACCCCTTTGTGACCGGTGATTTCAAAATAAGGTTTTATGCCGGGGCGCCTATCCTATCCGAAGATGGGTTTAAACTGGGAACCGTTTGTATTTTTGATACAAAAAAAAGAAAACTATCAACAGAGAACAGAAATGCATTGCTCCTTTTCTCTAAACAGGTATCCCAATTATTATCCCTGCGAAAAAAAAATATCCTATTGCACCAGCGGGCTGCAGAAATCCTCAGTTTGAAGAGTGAGACATTTGCCAGGTACATCCAAAGCCAGGAAACTGGCAAAAAAGAAATTGCCTATAACCTTCATGAAGATTTTGCGCAGGGCATTGCTGCTTCCCTTTTGCTTTTGCAACTTGCGCAGGCGCAAGATCAACCTCCCGCAAATCTTATCGACAAAGCAATTGCGCAGTTGAAAGAAGTGTTGGCAAACATCCGTCAGCTCTCCTACGATATCTCTCCACAGTTCCCGGAATGGTTATTATCTGATAAATTGCTAAAGAATTTTATTGAAAAAAAGTCAGACAGTTTACCTTACCCTATCAGTTTATCCATTTCCGGAAAGCCAGACAACTGTTCAAACGATACTACCCTCACTGCCATCAGGATCATAGAGCAGTGGGTGGAGCTGCTATCGAAAAAAGGATACACACAAGAACTTCGAATAACCCTACGTTATGAAGATGTACTGGTCCTAATTTTTCAAGATGAGGATACTTCAGGGTCCTTATCCTCACGCACCAACGACGTAACCGAAAGTATGATTACAGCAACTGCCCAGGCACAGGGTGGTACAGTTGAACTGTCTCATGCAGAGTCTGGAATGAGCCAGTTAAAAATAGTATTACCACTCAGTATCTGATGAAAAAATCTTGTGTGCAACTTTGTCTCCTGGGGCCAGCGTGTTAGTCTGATTGCACCGTTACTTCATAAACATCGCTGCTGTTCCTGGCAATAACTTCTGAATAAAATCCTCCCGACTCAGGTATATCCTCCAGCAAGGTAAAATTGCTACAGTTGCAGGACAGGCCCTCAAATATTAATGTGAACCGAACTACCCCGGTGGCATCAAAATACAGCGTCCAGTTTGGCATCAGCGAAATATTGAACGCCTTTATGAGCCCACGCCGGCTACCACTATCTTCTATAAGGAATGTGTGCGGCCATATGCGGTACATGGAACCGCTATCTATGGCAAACTTACAATGCACAATCGTACACTTTTCGGGTTGCACCTGTAGTAACTCCCGGATTGCATCATCGATTTCTACCTGGGGCCGGGCTATTTCAATACTCGTTTGCATCTCAATTATTTATTGCCAGTTAAGAAATCCGTCGGGCTGCATTACTGTTAGCCCCATAACGTGCGTGCCTAATAAAAATCCTTTTAAAAGCTACCCTTTCAATCGTCTACATTGATAGCTCGGGCATTTTGTTATTTCTTTTCATACAGCAAAAAATGTTGTATGGGTAAAAAATCGGCTTTGTAAGAAAGTTTAAAACCATTGGCTTCCAGTTCTTTGTTTAATTGTGCCACGGTGGTTTTGTGTAGCGGCTTTATAGGCACAGAAGGATCTTCTCCACGGTATTCTAATAACACAATTTTCCCGCCCGGTTTCAAGGCTTTGTAAATTGCCTGTAACATTTCCCGTGGGTAGGCCAGCTCGTGGTACACATCTACCATCAGGGCCAGGTCCGTACTATTGTCGGGCAGGTTGGGTGCCTGTTCAGTTCCTTGCACAACCGTAACCACAGCATCTTTTAATTCCTTTTTTCGCTGGTAGAGCTGGCTGATCATCTCCTCTTGTATTTCTACTGCGTACAATTTCCCCTTGGGTATTCGTTGTGCAATTCTAAAACTGTAATACCCCGTGCCGGCTCCAATATCTGCCACCACACTATTTTGTTGTAAGGGTAAATTTTGCACCGCCAATGCTGTGTTTTCTTCCTCATTCCGGGTATCCCTCTCCAACCACTCACTGCCGGCTGCACCCATCACAAAAGAGATTTCCCGACCCATGTAAAATTTACCGATTCCATCTGCTGAAGCTGCCCCATTGGTATATCCATCTGTAGTAAGTTGCTTTGGTTCAGTATTTTTTTGGGCGGTGTTGCAGGCTGATAGTGCCGCTATAAAGAAGCACAAGGGCCTCCACAAGATTTTTTTCATCGATGATCATTTTTACTTTTCCGCAGTTCTGCTTTACGCATGGGCATAGCATCTACCAAGGCAAAAAGTTGTGTGGTAGTTGTTAGTTGATTGGACCTAAATTTTTCGCCGCCATCTCGTCCAACTAAAATAAGGGTGAAATGTTGCCCTTTTGGAACAGCAAACTGCTTGTATAAAATATCACCTGGCCGAACGATTTTAATTTGCAGGTCCCGTTCCGCTAAGCCATTGCTGTCTGTTTGTAGCAATTGCAATTGCTGTTGGAGCAGCGTTTGAGTTGGGTTGCCGAATAGTAAAATACTGCGTGCTGGGGGGTCCCTGTGGCAGGCTACCGGGTAACAACATTGCGCATAATAAAATGAATTGGCCCATAACTTTTTTGTTGCACTACAACATTGTACAACAGTGTTAACTGGTAAAAGTTTAGCATAACATACAGATGATAGTTAGGTCTTGGGAAAATTTCCAATATTGGAGGGCTGTATCTTGTGTTCACGAAGAATCGCTTCAAGCCAGCATCTGCGGACTTAATTGAATTGACTAAGAAGGATTAAAGTTCTATTCGTACTTCAAACGGGTAGCAAACAATGCCTTCTATCGGGATGTCTTGGGTTCCCGTGCATGCTTGTATCAAGCTACCAAAACCAAGCTTTTACAATGCAAAAAAACATTAGAAATCTGTAAGAATATTCTTGGATTGAAGTGCTACATTAAGCGCAAAACTTACGGCTAAGCATGATGAAGCGTTTGGAAAATGACGCTTGCAGTTACCTAACATTGGTTAATCTACTTTGGAGAATCTTATAACCCTGCTGTCTGATGAACCATTGGACAGACGAAGAACGTAGTTCCCCTTAGCAAGGTTGCCCAGGTTTAATAAATTTTCTGTAACACCCTTGTTTAGGTTCAGGTTAATGCGCTTTACGATAGTTCCCTGGAAGTTGCTGATAGATACAGAAGCCTTACCAGCTACCGCAGAAGAAATACTCAACGATGTGGAATTTGAAACCAGTGATGGTGTAAGGCTGTTCAGTTCAAAGTTTGTTTCCTTGCCTGCAACAGCTACTATTTTGGAGTTGTACACCCGTCCATCAGGATCTCCTACCTTAAGCCTGTAAAATGCCCGGCCATTAATATTGGCATCTGTGTAATCAAATGGCTGCCTACACCTTACCTGGTCTGCTTCAAAACTATGGATGCTGGTATAATTTCTGCCGTCGGTTGATTTTTGTATTTCAAATTTGGCATACGACAAAAAACAAACCACTTGCCAATCCAGCCTTGCGCTATTGCCCACCAGCCTCGCATCCAGCGCACTAAGCCTTACAGGCACAGAATCTGAAATGGTAAATTGCGCCTGCGTAACAATTGTGCCAGCAAGTAAGATGAGGGAGAGGAGGAACTTTTTCATAACTGGGGAGGTTAAAGTGGTTACAGTTACGAAATTACAAAGTTTTGGGTTTATCTAAGTGTTTTCGAAAAAGCCTAACGTAAAGCTTCTTCGTGTAAGATGGTAATACCGCCTGAAGACCACTTCGTTCACAACCTACAAACTACGGTGAGGTGGTGTGGATCCAGAGATGACAGGAAAATATAGGGGCAAAATAGGACGAATTACTCAATCATTCTGCACTTCACAATTTCGACCATTCTCCACTGTATCTCCATCTCGTCCATAAGGCTATAAAGCTCCGCAAACTCAACGAATAATACCGTTCATGAATTACCCATTTTGGATGGAAAATAATGAAAATATTTTTATGATCTAATCAATCAAAATCTTAGGTAGTTCGATTTCAGTCTAACTACTGTATGCTGCAAGGGTTAAACCTTATATTCTAATTATTTTTTACCTCTACCCTCAAATAAAACAACAATTTACCTACTGGCACTGAGAAGCTGGACCTATTCGTCCCTCTTAGAGTATGAATAGTTCAGTCGTTTTTTGTCAACTTTCACTTAAAATAAAACAACATGAAATTACTACGCTCCATGAACAGTTTCATTGTAAAACTGTTCATCATCCCGCTCCTTTCCGGGGTTTTGTATAGTTGTCAAAAGACAGATCCATTGACGGAACCTTCATTAACTGATGTAAAAAAGGGTACCGATAATTCTTTGTCAAAAGCGAAGGACGAAAATGCCGACTTCGTGCACCAATGGTACAGGCTGATGGCAAGGCTTCAAATATCCAATCCTTCCGGCGCTCCGCCAATCAACTTTAGAAGTTTTGCTTACATTGGCGTAGGCCTCTTTGAATCAGTGCAGCCTGGCATCCGTGGCGGATCAAGTTTTGCGCCCAAACTCTACCAAATGCCGGCCATGCCAAAACCCGACAGGTCCAAAGATTATTTATGGAGTGCCTCTGCCAATGCTGCAATGGCCAGTATGTTCAAACTTTTTTTAACCGGTGCTACGGGTCTCACAGAAGCAAACAGAACGACGGTAGATTCCATGGAATCCGCCAATTATGTCCATTTCCATACATTGGCATCTGATGCTGTGCTTCAACGTTCGAGGGATTTTGGACGTTCCATCGCCATGGCTATCTACAATTGGTCTACAACAGATAACTTCACATTTGCGAGTGTGGGATGGGTACCACCTGTGTTCCCCGGTTCCTGGGTTCCCACCAGCACACCTCCAGCTATTGCGGGCGCTTACCTCGGAAACTCAAGACCTTTCCTGAAGTATAGCCTCACCGCTCTTGCACCACCTATACCCGTACCTTATTCAGCAGCGGCTTCTTCGCAATTCCATCAGGAAGCTACTGAAGTTTATGAACTGGGTGGTACAACAACAGCAACGGCTGCAAATGAGGCAACAGCTCGTTGGTGGGCGGATGCATTTGCATCGGGGTTAGCTTACCCAGCCCCTTACCATCTTCTTTTTATTGCTACAAACTTATTGGAAAATCACCACGCTGGGCTTTGGAGAACTGCTGAAGTATACGCTAAAACAGGAATCGGAATGAAGGACGGTGCTATTATAACTTTCCGGTCAAAATTTCACTACAACCTGATTCGACCAATTACATACATAAGACAAAACATTAACCCAACCTGGAGTCCAATTTTAGCAACGCCACCGTATCCGGAGTATACCTCAGGTTTGGTAGGCTTTTTTGGTCCCGTCCTCCAGGTGTTAATCAAAGAATTTGGTGATGTGCCTGTAACAGACAATATTTATAACGGGAGATTGCCAAACCGTTCGTATCCGCACCTGAGTGTATTGCTGAAAGAGGCTTCTGATTCAAGAATCTACGGCGGCCTGCATTACCGGTTTACCCAGGATATGTCTATAGAAATGGCAAAAGTCCTAGGCAACGAAATTGCCAGGATCCGGGTTGTAGGACCAGAATATGAATAGCAACAATGCTTCAGAATACTACATGTTTTTTTAACAACAGAAAGGGTGTTTGCCAAATGCGACAGGAGGCAAATGGCAAACACCCTTTCTTCATTTCCTAAAGATCTGATTGCCTCAGGAAGACATTGAGCTGGGGTTTAAATAAGAAGGAATGCCCAAGGCTCAAAAGTTGATGAACGTTGTCTTACCCCAGGAAAGCGTTTAGCATCAGCCCGAACAAAGTATGAGTTGTTTTTTTCTTTGTAAGGATGAAAATTTGGCCATTCACTCTTTCGGAATGTAAGCTTAGATCTCTCCAAATTTTCACTGGCTCACGCTTGCTGCCATAGAACATGTAGACATGGGGCACCCTAACGTACCAGCATGTTTTGCCAGGCAAACAACAGGTACTTGCACTTACTGATTATCCACGTTGCACTACAAATTTGCTGCTATCCGCTACAGCTTCTCCATCCCAGCGATAGGCTGCCAGGTAGCCATCCTTGGCCACACTATAATCAAGGCACACCACATTGCTGGTTTGCAGGGCGGGCTCTAATTCATCCAGCCAGTAATGGCCAATAAACACAGGGGTGCATCGGCCGGGTAAATATTGATAGACAAATTTTGTGGAACAGGCTCATCCGTCATTTCGGGCGGACAACTAAACAGCAAGGATCCATAATTGACTCCACTGTTTTGCACCCACCATTTTATGCGATTGGCCGTGCGGGCATGGCCATCTTTGTCATACCATACAAACTCCGCTGGTATATTCAGCTCTTTGCCTTTCAAAGTTTCTTCGATTATTCTTTTTGCCCTGCTGCCGTTCTCATGAGCTTTTTGCAAAAGATCATTGGTGAGTTTACTGTAATTGTTTTCCTTCAGCCATTTGTTTTGATCATCATCCCAGCAGGCATGCACTGCCCTGAGGCTACCAAGGTCCAGGTAGAGTGGCAATGTTTGAAACCATTGCAGGTAGGTCTGCCAGGCCTCGGGATGATTTGCAAACTGAAGCAACGTAGCAGCATGCTGTTTGTTGTGCGTAGCGTTGTGGGAGCGCAGGTAACCTCCCCTGCCATCTGGAGTAGCA
>JANPJW010000250.1:0-1962 GCA_031425715.1 Chitinophagaceae bacterium
CGAACCTTTACATATTTGTAAATGGTTCCATCGATATTTATCTCGCCATCTAAACGTTTGAAAGAATTAGAATTGTTATAGTAAGGGAGGTTGGTGGCCTGTTTGATGCTAATCAGGTTTGCTTCGTTGTAAACTTCCTCATCAAGGGCCAGTTCTAATTTGGAATCTGCCCGATCTGCCAGGTAATTGTAAATCACCCGGTAGCCAAACATGTTGACAGAAAAGATGATTAAAAGAAATATGGCAGCAGTTTGTTTCATTCTAATATTTGCAAAATACCTTATTTAGACGAATCCCTCAAAATTAATAGCAGGTTTTCCTGTGTGCCACAACCCTTATTTTACCGTGTATGTTCTTTTATCCGGACCAATCCCCTTTAATGTGAGACTTTTCCATTCTTTTGGCAGCTTAGATTTTAGCTGAATGATACCTGTGGAAGTAATTTCCAATCCTCCAAAACCATTCAATACCGATTGTAATATGCCTCCTGCGCCGGTAGCGAAATAGGGATTGGTACCGCCTTTCGTTTCTGCTATCACGTTAAAGGGTGGCAAAAAATTAGGCACATAACTATCCTTAAAAAAATGGAATGCCTTATCGGTTTCGCCAATGCGGGCATACAGCAAAGAGAAGATGGCCTGTGTCATAGCCGGTGTGCCTTCATCTGGTACTCTTACGGAATAATAATCCAGGTCTTTTTTAATTTGTTTCGGGTCTGTAACTTCCTTCAATGGGTAGGCTAAAAGATTTACATCTGCCTGCTTAATGCCTTCTCCCTTGTAAGTGGCATGTTCGTTGGTAGTGCCGTCGGGTAATTTTAAAATGGGTATGTTATTGGCAACATTCATCCAGTCGGCATCTGCAGCAACTCCTAAAATTTTAGCTGCCTCGGTAGCATACTGCAAATTGGCTTTTGCTGCGGCGTTGGTAAATGCATTGTTGTCTACATTCTCTGCCCACTCATCTGCCGCCACCACATTTTTTATGTCATATTTACCTGGGCCATTTCTTTCAACCCTGCTCGCCCAAAAGTCTGCTGTATTTTTTAAGATAGGCCAACCCTTTTCTCTGAGCCAGTTTTTATCCTGTGTAACGCTGTAATATTTCCACGCAGCTATAGCCACGCATGCTGTAATATGATGCTCAAAAGGACCACTCAATGCCCATACCGGCGTTTCTTCAACGCCTGTTTCTGCACTTTCCCAGGGGTACATGGCACCTTTATAACCTTTGCCAAATGCATTTTTTTTGGCAGCGTCCAATCTTTCAAACCTATACTCTACCATGCTTTTGGCCATTGCTGGCTGCAGTTGCAAAATGGCGGGAAACATCCAAAGTTCGGTATCCCAAAACACGTGACCATTGTAACCAAGGCCACTCAAACCCATGGGGCTCGGGCTGTTGGAGGTACCCTCTCTTACAAAAGAATACAAGTGATAAATCATGCTGTGCACATCCTGCTGGCTTTGTGCATCGCCTTCAATTACGATATCGCTTTCCCATAATGCTGACCAGGCTTTGTTATGCATCTCTACCAACCGCTCTCTACCCTGCAGCTTTGCAAAAATGGTCAAACGTTCTGCCTCATTTAAAGGATCGGCATGATGAGCCGAAGTAATTGATGAACCTACAATTGAATACCTGTAATTTTCCCCTGTCTTTAGTTTTTTTGCAAATTTCATCAGGTGCATGTTGTTATCCCACATCTCATGTATCACCCGGGGCTCGCTGCCATGAGCCTCACTAAATAAAAAGGAGTTACTGGCGCACATGAGCAATTTGCCCGTAGGACTTTTTGCAGTAGAAGTAAGTAAACTGATTGTAGTGTGCGGCCGGTCGATTTCGTTGTAATAATTTTCTACATCTTTTAAAGCATCTGGTGCCTCCATCACACTTGCACTCCCCAGACTGCAATCCTTTTTAGCTGTTACCGTAATGTCCATCAGCACCGAATGTGGCAAC
>JANPJW010000251.1:0-6351 GCA_031425715.1 Chitinophagaceae bacterium
AAAGAGCGAAGTATTTAGAAAGCCAGAAGTGAAGTTCAACCCGGAGGGTTATGTAACAGAGCAGGTTTTTTATCCCAGTAAAGATGGCACCAAAGTGCCGATGTTTATTGTGTACAAAAAAGGGTTGAAAATGAACGGCAAAAATCCGACGATGCTGTATGCTTACGGTGGGTTCAATATTAGTACGAATCCGGGGTTCAGCCCTTCGAGAATTTCCTGGTTGGATAAAGGAGGCATTTATGCCTCAGCCAACCTGAGGGGTGGTAGCGAGTACGGCGAAAAATGGCACGAGGCGGGTATGGGCTTAAAAAAGCAAAATGTATATGACGATTTTGTGGCGGCTGCAGAATTTCTGATTGCAAAAAATTATAGTTCCAAAGATTATATGGCTATTTACGGCGGTTCAAACGGAGGTCTTTTAGTAGGTGCCGTGGCCAACCAACGGCCTGATCTTGTAAAAGTGGCTATACCGGCGGTAGGAGTAATGGATATGCTGAGGTTTCACAAATTCACCATCGGCTTCAACTGGATAGCCGAGTATGGAAGTAGTGAGAAGTCTGCCGAGGAGTTTAAAAATCTGTATGCCTATTCTCCAATGCATAACATCAGTAGCACCAAGAATTATCCTGCAACATTGGTAACCACAGCCGATCATGATGATAGGGTAGTGCCGGCGCATTCCTTTAAATACATTGCTACGCTACAGGAAAAATATAAAGGGACAAATCCTGTATTGATAAGAGTGGATGTAAACAGTGGTCATGGGGCCAGCAATCTTAAAAAGGGATTGGAAACAACCGCCGATATTTATTCTTTTATTTTTTACAACATGGGCGTAACGCCGAAGTTTTAAAAAATCTTTTTGCAACCCAGTCGGCCTTCAACAGCTCCGACTGGGTTTTTTATTTAAAGCTGTCGGGCTTCCAATATGCAGGGTGCTTCCTCTCTTTTAAAACTGATTTGTTATTTACATCCTTTCCGGCACTTCAATTCCCAGCAAGCCCATTCCTTTCTTCAGCACATTGGAAGTCATAATTGCCAGTTGCAAACGAAGTTGTTTTTTCTCTGCTGTTTCTGCATTGCCAATAGAATGTGCAGTATAAAAAGAGTTGAAAGTTTTAGCAAGATTAAAAATGTAGATGGCAATTACAGACGGGTTCAATTCCTTGGCAGCTTGCACCAGTATGGGCGTAAACTGCTCCAAGGCTACCAATATTTCTTTCTCCAGTTTAAGCAGGCTGCCAGCACTTGCAAGCCCGCCTTCGCTGCCTGCCTCTTTGCGTAAAATGCTTTTTATTCTTGCGTAAGTATATTGTATAAATGGCCCTGTAAATCCATGAAAATCTATGGACTCCTCGGGGTTGAAAATCATCTTCTTTTTAGGATCTACTCTCAACAAATAAAATTTCATGGCACCGAGGCCCAGCGTGTTATAAAGCGCATCCAGCTCCGTGGCATCAAAATCTTTTACTTTTCCCAGTTCTTCGGTGTGGCGCCTGGCCGTGGCAATCATTTCATCTACCAGGTCGTCTGCATCTACCACCGTGCCTTCCCGGCTTTTCATTTTTCCGGTTGGCAGTTCCACCATGCCGTAGCTTAGGTGGTAAATATTTTCTGCGTTGGGTAACTGCAGTTTTTCAGCAATTAGTTTGAGCACTTTCATGTGATAGTTCTGCTCATCGCCAATCACATAAATACTTTGGTCTATGCCATACTCCTGGTATTTCTGCTGCGCCAGGCCTATGTCCTGCGTGATGTAAACCGATGTGCCATCTTTGCGTTGCACAATTTTTCTATCCAGTCCATCTTCGGTAAGGTCAATCCACACGCTGCTGTCAGCTTCCTGCTCAAACACTCCTTTGGCCAGGCCTTCTTCTACGGTTTTTTTACCGAGCAGGTACGTGTTGCTTTCGTAATATGTTTTGTCAAAATCACTTCCTATCTTTTTGTAGGTAACATCAAAACCCTCGTACACCCATCCGTTCATCTTCCTCCAAAGTTCCATTACTTCTGGCTTGCCAGCTTCCCAGTCGAAAAGCATTTGTTGGGTGGCCAGCATGATCGGTGCCTGCTTTTCAGCCTCTGCAACAGGCATCCCTGCAGCTACCAATTCCTGTACCTGCCGCTTAAATTCATCATTAAATTTTACGTAGTAGTCGCCTACAAAATGATCCCCCTTTTGAAGAGTGGTCTGCGGAGTAGCACCATTGCCAAAAAGTTGCCAGGCTATCATGCTTTTGCAAATATGAATACCACGGTCATTTACAATGCAACTTTTGAAAACTTCATAGCCATTTGCTTTTAAAATTTCAGCAACGCTCCAGCCAAGAAAATTATTCCTGAGATGCCCAAGGTGCAGGGGCTTATTGGTATTGGGAGAAGAATATTCTACCATTACCTTTTTTCCATTGCCCGGCAAAAGGCCATAACAAACGTTGGCAAAATTGTCGTTCAGAATTTTCAACCAAAAACTATCGGCCACTACGAGGTTTAAAAATCCCTTGATAATATTAAAACTGGTGAATAAATCCGGGTGGCTCTGCAGCAAAGCACTGCCGAGTTCTTCTCCCAACACTGCGGGGTTCTTGCCCGTTTTTTTTAACAGGGAAAACAACACCACCGTGTAATCACCCTCAAATTCTTCTTTGGTTTGGTTTACCTGGAAATCTGTTTCAGTAAAATCGAGATTGTATAAATGCGATAGGCTTTTAATAACAGCCTTTTGTAATTCCTGAGCTATTGACATGGGGCAAAACTATGAAAAGTAAAAAGTAAAAATTCAAAAGGGATAAGTAAAAGGCTGCGCTCATACAGCTCCACAGCGTTTTATTTTTTATTTTTTACTTTTTAATTAGCAAATCACCCTCAAAATTCCCTCAGTTTTAGCTACCTTTGCGCCCATTTTAAAAATTATGATTAGTGTAAATAACGTCACCCTTGCATATGGCAAGCGGGTTTTGTTTGATGAAGTAAATATCAGTTTTACAAAGGGAAATTGTTATGGTGTGATTGGTGCCAATGGTGCCGGCAAGTCTACGTTTCTCAAAATTATAAGTGGAGAAATAGAGCCAAATAAAGGTACCGTGAGCATCACGCCGGGGGAGCGAATGGCGGTACTCAACCAGAATCAATTTGCTTTTGATGAGGAAACGGTGATTAATACCGTGATGATGGGGCACAAAAAGATGTGGGAAGTGATGCATGAGAGAGATGCTATCTACGCCAAGGAGGATTTTAGCGAGGCAGATGGTTTAAAAGCCGGGGAGTTGGAAGAGCAGTTTGGCGAAATGGGTGGTTACACGGCAGAGAGCGATGCCGCTACCTTTTTAAGTGAGCTGGGCGTAAAGGATGAACTGCACTCCATGTTGATGAAAGATATTGGTGCAAACCTGAAAGTACGGGTACTACTTGCGCAGGCACTTTTTGGAAATCCCGATATCCTTTTACTGGATGAGCCTACGAATAACCTGGATGTAGAAACGATCAGCTGGCTGGAGAACTTTCTCGCCGATTATCAAAACATCGTTTTGGTAGTGAGTCACGATCGTCACTTCCTGGATGCAGTATGTACGCATGTGGCCGACGTAGATAAAATGAAGATCAAGGTGTATACTGGTAACTATACGTTTTGGTACGAGAGTTCTCAATTGGCATCCAGGCAGGCCTCTGATAAAAATAAAAAGCAGGAAGAAAAGAAGAAAGATTTGCTGGAGTTTATTGCCCGCTTTAGTGCCAATGCCTCTAAGAGTAAGCAGGCCACGAGTAGGAAAAAAGCCCTGGATAAATTGGTGTTTGAAGACATTACTGCCAGTAACAGGAAATATCCCGGCATTATTTTTAAGCAGGAGCGGGAAGCTGGCAACGACATATTGAAAGTAGAAGGCCTTGCTAAAAAGCTGGATGGTAAGTATGTTTTCAGCAAATTGAATTTTGATGTGCAGAAAGGTCAGAAAGTGGCATTTCTTAGCCGTGACCCTATGGCACTCACCACTTTTTTTGAGGTGATTAATGGCAGGATACCTGCCGACGACGGTAAGAACGAGTGGGGTACTACAATAACCACAGCTTATTTGCCCAATGATAACAAAGAATACTTTGACGGCAATGGTTTGAACCTCATGGATTGGCTCCGCCAGTTTGTGCCGCCTTATGTAAAAGATGTAGATGAAGATTTCTTGCGTGGCTTCCTGGGAAAAATGCTTTTCAGCGGAGACGAAATTTTAAAGAAAACTTCCGTCCTCAGCGGGGGAGAGAAGGTGAGGTGTATGCTAAGTAAGATGATGATTCAAAATCCCAACCTATTGATTTTGGACGAACCCACCAACCACCTTGACCTGGAGAGCATCATTGCCTTTAACGATAGCATGGTGTCGTTTACTGGTACCGTGTTGTTTACAACACATGATCACCAGTTTATGCAAACGGTTGCAAACCGTATTATAGAGATCACACCAAAAGGTATGATAGATAAACTGATGACATACGATGAATACCTGGCCGATGATCGTGTAAAGGAGCAGCGGGAGCTGTTGTACAGCTAGCATTTGTTTGGCATGGTTTTTAACAACCATTCGTAATCTAAAAAAACAAAAAAATGAAAAAAACAGTATTAGCATTAGTAGTCTTAATGGCAATTTTCCAGGGTGTAGCCACGGCTCAAAGTAACATTGGTTCCAGCGACTACACTACAGCAATTGGGGTAAAATTTTACCCTGGTGCATTTACAATAAAGCATTTTGTAAATGATAAACATGCGCTGGAAGGGATAGCCTATTTTTGGAACCGTGGTACCCGTATTACAGGTTTGTACGAAATACATGCAGACATACCAAATGCGAGTGGCTTAAAATGGTATATAGGCCCGGGTGCACATATCGGGTTCTACAACAATAAATATTATGATGGCAGAACTTTTATTGGTCTTGATGGCGTGTTGGGCCTGGACTACAAAATAAAAAGTGCGCCTATCAACTTTTCGGTAGACTGGCAGCCGTCTTTTGAGTTTGGAGACGGTGCAGGGTTTAGTGGTAACTGGGGTGGGATAGCCATTCGTTACGTACTTTAAAATATTATTTTTAAAAAGGAAAAACCTGTTGGCAACAACGGGTTTTTTTATATATTACAAATCTTTATTTCCAACCGGTTTGCTTTTAATGAAAGAACTCGTCAGTAGCGTTATCGATTTTTTTTATCCTCCGTTTCAAAAGTTTATGCCTTTGCAAACGTTTAGGTATGCAGCCTGCGGCGGTGGCAATGCCGTGTTTGGCCTTATTACTTTTTACATAGGGTACCGCTTTGTGTTTGTAGAGCAGGTAGTAGATTTTGGCCTCATCGCCTTTGAACCTCACAGTGCAGCACTCATCGTTTCATCCTTTATCACTTTCGTGGTTGGTTTTATTCTAAACAGATACGTCGTGTTTACCACATCCAATCTGCGGGGCCGTATTCAGTTTTTCAGGTATTTTCTCTCTTTCTCCTTTAACCTTGTTATCAATTATTTTCTCCTAAAATTACTTGTGGAAAAGCTGCATATACATGCGATGCTTGGACAGGTGATTACCATTGCGGTGGTGATAGCCATCAGCTACTTCACACAGCGCCATTTTACATTTAAAGTAAAAAAAGACGGCGCAGCTGAGTTCACGGAACTGAATTGAAAATGAACCGTTGATTAACAGCTTGCGATTCCCTTAAACTGTCAGGAAAGTTTAGATGTTTGTGTTTCCCCGGCCTGTAATGCCGCATTTCCGGTAGAGAATCTCTTCAGTCTGCCATTTTTGCACACTTTTTCCCTTGGCACAATGATTGACAATTGTATCCCACAAACGATTAATAAATAAAAATATACACATGGCAAAGATTATAGGAATTGATTTGGGAACTACCAACAGTTGCGTATCTGTAATGGAAGGTAACGAACCGGTAGTAATCGCTAATGACGAGGGTCGTCGTACGACACCTTCTGAAGTTGCTTTTTTAAAGAATGGCGAACGCAAAGTGGGTGACCCGGCTAAGAGACAAGCCATCACCAATCCACAAAACACCATCAGTAGTGTGAAGCGTTTTATGGGGCGTATGTTCAATGAAGTAACAGAAGAAACTACTCATTGGAGTTATAAAGTAGGTAAAGGTGACAATAATACGGTTCGTATTGACATAGATGGCAGGTTGTACACCCCACAGGAAATTAGTGCCATGGTTTTGCAGAAGATGAAAAAAACGGCAGAAGATTATCTTGGCCAGGAAGTAACAGAAGCGGTAATTACCGTGCCTGCTTACTTTAATGATGCACAGCGGCAGGCTACTAAAGAAGCCGGCGAAATTGCTGGTTTAACCGTGCGCAGAATTGTG
>JANPJW010000252.1:0-9002 GCA_031425715.1 Chitinophagaceae bacterium
CATCCCTCACTCTCTTGCTATCCATCCTGATGTGCAGTGCTCATGCTCAGCCATTTCATATTGATTTATACCTCGGCGCAGCAAATTACCAGGGCGATTTGCAAACAAAAAGATTTAGTTTGAAGGAGGCAAAGCCGGCAATTGGCTTGGGTTTATCTTATGATGTTACCAGCAAACTTGTCGTACGTGGCGCTGCCAGTTACATGAAAGTATCAGGCAGCGATCAACAAGGTGCGGCCGCTAAAGATGTGGCTTTCCGTAATTTAAGGTTCAGGTCTACTGTATTAGAAGCCCAATTGGCGCTGGAATATAACCTGCTTGACATTGAAGAACGAGGCTTTACCCCGTATGTTTTTGGCGGAGTAGCCGTTTTCCATTTTAATCCTTACGCCTATGACAGTGCAGACAATAAGGTATTTTTAAGGTCACTGGCTACAGAAGGCCAGGGGCTACCGCAATACCCGGAAAAAAAATTATATTCTAACAACCAATTTGCCATCCCGTTTGGCGGGGGTATCAAACTGGCATTGACTGATAAATTACAAGTGGGGTTGGAACTGGGTCTTCGTAAATTGTTTACAGATTACCTGGACGATGTGAGTGGCACTTATGCTGATTCGTCTATTTTGGCGGCAGCAAGGGGACCGCAGGCAGCCGCCTTTGCTTACCGTGGTAGAGAAATTCCCGGAGCTACAGGTTATCCCGCAGCAGGCTCCCTAAGAGGAAATGCCAAAAACAAAGACTGGTATTATGTTACAGCCTTTCGCATTTCATATGCATTAGGATCCCGTAGCGGCGGTGGCGGCAAGCGCTCTAAATTGGGATGCCCTACCGGGGTTTATTAAACGAACCTGGTCATCCTATCTCTGTCAAATAAAAATCCCTGTTAAGCCAAGCGCAACAGGGATTTTTTATAATACTATTATCTAGTCTCTTTTTGTGATGGAACCTCCGCTGCTTTCTTTAATTACGGCAGATGCTGCCCCCCGGTAAGTTACACTCCCGCCACTACTTGCTTTTGCATTGAGCTGAAGGCTTGCGTGCACACTTGTAGAGGCTCCGCTGCTGGACTGGGCAATCGTGTTTTCGCTCAAAAGTTCAGAAGCTTTCACAGATGCACCGCTGCTAGACTCAGCCTCAAATGTTTTAGTCCTCCCTTTTACAACAATTTCTGCACCACTGCTAGCATCTGCTTCTGTGGCAGGCGAGTTAACGGCAGCGTTGATACTACTTCCGCTAGACGCCTTTAAAACAACTTTCCGGTCAGACTGCATCTCATCTAATACAACAACCTCTGCTGAAGCTGAACTTTTAATAAGGTTAAGTTCCGGGGTAGTAATAAAAACCTTCATTTGCGCATCGTTGAAGGACAGGCCGTCATTCATAGAAATTTTTAGTTCGCCATCTTTCTCGGCTACATCGATGTCGTCAATTAGATTGTCATCTGCTTCCACTACTACCTTGGCAGGAGAACCAATTTTAATCTCAACATCAAAGTCACCCCCCACACTTACTCCTTTAAACTTTCCAACATTTCGGGTTTGGGATACGATATTGCCACTGCCCGATCTATGTTCACAACCGACCATCAGGCCCAGGATATTGACGATCAATAAGATTTTTTTCATGTGCGTATATTTTTGTGAAGCAAATATTTAGTATTACTTACAAATAAACAAACCTTTCTCTACTAAAATTTACCGCTTGTGTTTTAATGTGCAGAATATTTTATAATCTATTGATTTACCTTCGCAGCCTTATGACAGAAAAGATACTTATCCTCGACTTCGGATCTCAATATACCCAACTTATAGCCCGTGTGGTTCGGGAGGCAAATGTGTTCTGCGAAATCGTTCCTTTTAACAAGGAAATCAAAGATGACCCTTCTTTAAAAGGAATTATCCTATCAGGTTCCCCCTTTTCTGTGAATGAAGAAAATGCTCCCATGGTGGATGTAAAAGCTATGGCAGAAAAATGGCCGGTATTGGGTGTGTGCTACGGTGCCCAACTTACTGCAAAGGTTTTTGGAGGCCTTGTGGCCAAGAGTGATAAAAGAGAATATGGCAGAGCAAGTTTTAACGTTTCCCTAAATGATCCGCTTTTACAAAATCTTCCCGCATCCTCGCAGGTTTGGATGAGCCATAGCGATACCATCAAAGAACTGCCAGAAGGTTTTGAATTATTAGGTACCACAGAAAGTATTCCGGTAGCCGCTTTTAAATCGGGCAAAGCCGCTGCCAATAACATCTACGGCCTGCAGTTTCATCCTGAAGTGTACCACTCTACGGAGGGAAAAAAAATACTGAAAAACTTCCTGGTAAACATTTGTGGCTGCACCCAGGATTGGACACCCGCACACTACATTACCGATACCGTAGCAGCCCTCAAAAATCAGCTGGGTGATAGCAAAGTGGTGATGGGACTGAGTGGTGGTGTGGATAGTACCGTGGCAGCTACTCTCATACATAGAGCCATCGGGGAAAATTTGTATGGAATTTTTGTTGACAATGGTGTGCTGCGCAAAAATGAATTCGAAGAGGTTTTGGAAATTTACACACAACTTGGCTTAAATGTAAAAGGCATAGACGCACGGGAACATTTTTATACCAAACTGGCCGGCAAAGTATTGCCTGAAGATAAGCGCAAGGCAATTGGCGGTTCCTTTATAGACGTATTTGATGAGGAAGCGCAAAAAATAACAGGCATCGAATTCCTGGGGCAGGGAACCATTTACCCCGATGTAATCGAGTCCGCATCGGTGCATGGTCCATCCGCCACTATTAAAAGCCATCACAACGTAGGAGGCCTGCCAGAGACAATGAAACTTAAATTGGTAGAACCGCTTAGATTTTTGTTCAAAGATGAAGTAAGGAAGATTGGAGCAGAACTGGGCATACCTGCGAAAATGTTGAACCGCCACCCGTTTCCCGGACCTGGCCTTGCCATCCGGATTCTGGGTGAAGTGACGGAAGAAAAGGTACGGTTGTTGCAAGATGCTGACAAGATTTATACTGATCTATTAAAAAGTTCGGGGCTCTACGATGACGTTTGGCAAGCTGGCACCATTTTACTACCCGTAAAAAGCGTAGGCGTAATGGGCGATGAGAGAACCTACGAGTTTACGGTTGCCTTGAGAGCAGTAACATCCGTGGATGGAATGACTGCAGATTGGGCCCACCTGCCTTACGAATTCCTGGCAGAAGTGAGCAATGAGATTATTAATAACGTAAAAGGTATTAACCGGGTGGTGTACGATATTAGTAGTAAACCCCCAGCCACTATAGAATGGGAATAAATTTTACTGAAAGACGAAACCCTTAATATGCAAAACAATCTCAAATTATTTTTAACACTGTTGCTTTGTGTAACTGCCGGCAGCGCCACGTACGCACAGTCTGATAGCGCCCGTACCCCACGAACATTTAAAGTTGCCATTTTTGCACCGCTTTACCTGGACTCAGTCTTTAATGGAGGTAGCTACCGTTATGGTAAAGCGTTCCCTAAGTTTGCTTTACAAGGACTCGATTTTATACAAGGAGCACAAATTGCACTAGACAGCTTACCGGTACCCAATGCCGTTTTTGACACCCGTATCTACGACTCCAAATCTTATCTGCAAGATGTACAAACCTTGATTCAAAACAAGGAACTGGATAACATTGATATGATCATCGGGTCTGTTAAAGATCAGGAGTACCTGCAACTCGCTGGCTTTGCCAGGCAGAGAAACATACCCTTTATTTCTGCGACTCATCCCAATGACGGCGGCGTTACAGCAAACCCTTTTATGGTAATTGTTAACCCAACCCTCAGATCCCATTGCGAAGCCATTTTTGCACATGTATTGCAAAACAAAGCCCCGGATAAAATCTACCTGGTAAGAAGGCCAGGCACCCAGGAAAATTCAGTAGAAGAACAATTTAAAAGGATCAATACACCAGACGGTAAGTCCCTACTGAAAATAGAAGTCATCAATGTGCAGGGAGACTTTTCGATTCTAAAGAACAGGCTGGATAGTAACCAAAATTCTATCATCATAGGAGGTAGCCTAAATGAAGTTTTTGCAAACGAACTGGCTACTTACCTGCAATCTATCAGCACAACCTTTAATACCAAATTAATAGGCATGCCAAATTGGGATGGCTTTACATCGCTTACAAAAAACAAGAAACTTAAGGATTTTCCTATCTATTACACCTCCCCTTTTTATACCAATAAGTGGGACAACTACAGCAAGCGTATTAAAAATACCTATCTCAGAAAATATAAGGGTATCCCATCAGACCTTACTTACAAGGGTTTTGAAATAACCCAACAGTTTGCCCTGCTGCTTAGCAAATATCCTAACGACGTTATAAGCCACTTAAATGACTATCCCTCCAAGATTTTTAGTGACTACAATTTCAAACCTGTCTTCGTATCCAAAGACAGCACCGTTCCCGATTATTTCGAAAACAAAAATCTTTATTTCGTAAAGATCCTGAACGGCAATTATAGCAAGGCATGGTAAAAGTTGTAACACAATAGGATTCTACTACCGTCAAAATACTGGCCATTTGGATGGCACCCAATTTGTAATAGCCGATATAGCAAGATTTGGAAAGGCCATATTTAAGCTCAAGCCTGCCCTAAATTCCGGTGACCGAATGGAAGTAAAGACAAGCTACGTGTGCTGGTTTCGAAAACATTCTTCAGTCATTCGGTCACTCCCATTCAATTAGCATGCACCAGTTGAAAAAAGCTTTGGCAGTTGGCCATAAATAAAGAGCCGCCCCTAACAGAGCGGCTCTTAAAATTTAAATGATATATTTTATCTGGCAACAATCACACTGGAGCTGGAAAGTCTTTTACCTCTTGCATCTCTTACTTCAAGCATAAAGATACCAGACTGGGCATTGTCCAGGTTTACATCCATACGACTATAGGGAGCGGCAATGGGAAACTGCTTGCTAAAAACTCTTGCACCCTTGCCGTCGTATACATTCACGTAGTAGGCATTATCAGATGTACTCGTACGATAATACCTCACCTGAAACTGACCCCGACTTGGATTTGGATAAATGAAGAGTGTGGTGCTGGCAGAGTCGGAAATCCGAACCTTGTTACTTGTATTGCTACATCCATTTACATCTGTAACGGTAACCTCGTACTCACCAAAACCATCAATGGTAACCGGTAATGAAGACAAACTGGGGACATTCAGTAAAACACCATCTTTTTTATACTGGTACGAATAGTTGCCCGCCGGACTGGGGGTAACTACCAAGGTCGTATTCAGGTACGGCGTGAGCCTGTTATATTGCCCTGTAACCAATACTGCTGTGGGAAGTGGATTCACAACAAGTGTTGCTATAGAGGATGTAACCGATCCGCAAGGGACCCCTGATACAATCACCCTGTACCTGTAACCATTTATTGAAAGACTTGCATTTGCAATACCCAGCGTTGCAGAAGTTGCTCCACTATAGCCGGTAAAAACACCAGCATTGTCAACGTTTACAAATGGGCCATTGTTTACACTCACCTGCCATTGATAAGTAATGGTACTTCCGGTAGCTGCTACATTGAAGGAAGTAGCAGAACCAGCACAAACTGAACGATTCACAGGCTGGGTAGTAATGTCAACTTTTGTATTAACAGTAAGCGTGGCAGCGTTTGAGTTGAGGCCTGACGTACAGGTTCCGTTTAAACGCACACGGTATTGATAGCCCGTCATAGAAGCGGTTAAACCTGTAAGATTTAGGGTGCTTCCAGTTGCACTGCCTATATCACTCCAGGTAGTTCCACCGTTGGAACTCACCTGCCATTGATAAGTAGGCGCAGTACCTGTTACAGCTACAGCAAAAGAAGCCGTGGTCTCATCCGGCAAACAGGCTGAGGTATTAGCCGGTTGTGCAGTAATTAAAATGGGCGTGTTCACAGTAAGCGTAGCGCAAGAGGAAGTTGCGCTGTTGCACGTGCCCGACACTATCACTCTGTAAGCATTGCCACTTTGAGTAGCCTGGGTATTGACAACGGTAAGGGAATTGGTATTGGCTCCACTGATATTTGCGAATGTTCCTGCACACCCGGTAGTAGAAACCTGCCACTGGTAAGTAACTCCGGTACCCACTACCGCCACACTGTAAATGGCATTGCCGCCTTCGCAGAGCTCTACTGAAGCTGGTTGATTATTGATTGCTACCAATGTATTTACGGTAAGGGTAACCACGTTAGAAGCAACAGGTGCAGGAGTGCAGCCAAATACATTGACCCTGTACCTATACCCGCTTTGACTAACCACCGTGGAGGGCAACGAAAGCGTTAGAGCCGTAGCGCCAGGTATGCTGGCAAATGTAATACCGCCATCTACACTCTGCAACCATTGATAGCTAAGACCAGAACCGGTGGCGCTGGCGGTAAAAGTAGCAGTTTGACCTGCACATACGGTGGTATTTGTAGGCTGTGTAGTAATAACCGGAGGGTTTCCTACGGCTAAAATCGCTGCCGAAGAATTTACTGGAGAAGGACAGGAACCGTTTATAACTACACGATACCGATAGTTGTTTTGTGCAACTGTAACCGTCGGCGTAGTGTAACTGAGGCCATTAGCTCCGGCGATGTTTGTATACGGCGCCACACCGTCAATGCTGAACTGCCATTGATAAGTGAGATTATTACCTGTGGCGCCTACCGTGAAAGTAGCAGTGCTACCGTTGCAAACCAGGATATTTTGTGGCTGCGCATTAATTGCCGGTGCGGTTTGCACTGTAAGAACGGCTGCATTGGAAGTAGCCACTCCGCATTGAGCAGTGGCCAGCACCCGATACTGGTAGGTATTCATACCTGCGGTGGCAGCTGCAGTGGTATAGGTAGAAGTGGTTCCACCTGTGCCAGTGCTCACATTTGTCCAGTTCGTTCCACCATTCGTGCTTACCTGCCACTGAAAAGAATTTACTGTGGGACCCGAAGCGACCACACTGAAAGATGCCGTGTTTCCGGCACAAACAGTTGCATTGGTTGCTGCGGTTAAGGTAGGAGCTGTGCCCGCTGCAACCACGAAGTTTACTGTGGTGGTTAGTGTAGAGGCTCCGGCCACACCTTGCACCGTAACATTATAGCTTCCGTTGCTGAGTATGTTGGCATTATTAAGAGTAACAAAAGTGGAGCCTCCCGGGGTAACAGGATTGGTTGAAAAAGTTATGTTGGTACCTGCTGGCACACCAGCGATGGCTGTTAATGCAATGGGTGTATTAAAACCTCCAAAGGAACTGGTTGACAAATTTGCTGCAAGGGTAGATGGAGACGGACAGCTGGCAGAAGCTGTTGCACCCGAGGTAAAGGCAAAACCTGAAGGTGGCACACACCCTAAAGAGCTATTTAAACTCGTTCTAAATCCACCCGGAGCCAACACGGCATTCATTCTCGTAGATTGGCCAAGCGTGAACATGTTCATACAAGCATCGTTGGTGTAGTCCATGTAGTTCATAAACATATCACCATTTGGGTCATTACCACAGGTAACGTGAGGAAAGGAAGGGCATCCCCCATTATCTTCCTGCTGCGTGGGCGTATCGTTTACCAGGTCATTTCCACAAAAAGAATCTCCCCAGATATGCCGAAGATTGAGCCAGTGCCCCACTTCATGAGTAGCTGTTCTCCCTAACTGGTAAGGAAATGCTGTACCCGGCTCTGTTACGCCACCTACACTCCCTGTTAATAATACCACCCCATCTGTAGCTGCAGCACCACCCGGAAATTGGGCAAACCCTAAAATACCATTACCCATAATACAGACCCACACATTTAAATACTGATCTCTTGGCCAGGCATCTGAGCCGCCTTGTGCGGTAAATTTCATCGCATTGCTAGGGTAAGGAAAGGAAGTAACAGTAGTTGCTGTTCTGAGAATCCCCGTAGTAGCAGCTCCCAAAGGATCTCTCTGCGCCAGGCAAAATTGAATTTCAGTATTGGCAGCGAGTGGGGCAAAAACTGATGGAACATCGCCTATATCGGCATTTGTTTTTGCAAAATCTTTATTTAATACATCTAATTGCGCCAGTAACCTGGCATCGGAAATATTATCGGATGGGCTGTTGTAAAGCACATGAAACACTACAGGAATAGTTTTGACGGCTTCTGTACCTAAGGCTCCACGGTTGGCCGCATAGTCAGCAGTTTGCTGTTCTATCCGCTGCATCCTTGTTACAATAGAAGGATCGGCAGCAATCTGAGCAGCAAGATATTCGGTAGATACACAATTCCTTTTGTTGTTTAGCTGGGTCTGAGCCACAACCTCGCCGGAGGAATACAAACATAGGAGGATCGCAATCAGCTGGTAAATTTTCTTCATCTTTAAGTTTTTGGTATTCGCAATTTAAGGAAATAAGGGTATAAAAGAGGAGCGTTCAACAGGTTTTATTTCTACATCTGACTCAGACTACTTGCGGATTCAACAGAATTGGAGATTTCTTTTTTTGACGGCAAGTTACCCGCTGAAACTATTTTTATAGCCTGCAGCCCTGGAGTTGTAGCTCGTGTAAAAAAAACTGGCATCCAATTGGTTTCAACAAAGGGCACGACCGCCGGTAATGAATTGCAGCCACTGGTTTATAGATGGGATTGTGGATAGTGAGTTTTCATACAAATTGCAACCACTCATTCGTTACTGCAGGGTGCAACTTAAAGACAGCAGCATTGTTTAGGAAAGCGGAGACTTAGCATTGCAACGAATAAACGAGCGACAAATACTTTTTAAAACCCGATATTTTGAATTTGATCCAGTTTACAGATAAAGGCCTTTACTGCCCGCAGGGCGGCTTTTACATAGACCCGTGGAAACCTGTGGACAAAGCAGTGATCACACATGCGCACAGCGATCATGCCCGCTGGGGAAGCAAACACTATTTTTGCCATGAGCAAACGCTCCCCCTGTTACAACTCAGACTCGGCAACAATAGCTACCAGTCTGCAAAATGGCGAGAACCCGTTTTTATGAATGGCGTTTCTGTTTCCTTTTACCC
>JANPJW010000253.1:0-2265 GCA_031425715.1 Chitinophagaceae bacterium
GTCTTTGATGTTCTTTTCAAATAAAAGCAACCCGATTGAAAAGAATAAAAATCGGATTACATTGATGATCATGTAAAGCACTCCCAGTTCATTATCTTCTGCAATTTTACCGGAATTTTCATTATTCACTAATAGCAATAAACTTACCAACCCATATTGGAAGAAAATTCCTGCAGTTATCCAGAATGCAGGAATACCGGTGAGATGGTGAGATACATCCTGGAACTGATTGATAATGGCTGAAAGGGCAAGTGCAAAAAGCAATATATAACCCACCCGGATCCAGAGAAAAGGGTATTCCTGACCGTTAGTGATTACCATCAGGCTCCGGTCTTGTGCGATGGGGTTACCCAAGCTACAGATGCAAGTTAAATTGAGCAGCCAGCTTCTTTGTTTCGGGGGTATTTAATATTAGCTCCTCATACATTTTATGAGAATATGGAGTGGTAAACTGAACGATCAATATTGTTTTTAGAATATCGATTACTTGTTCAGGGCTCTGTCCTGTTTGTTTCTCCTTCAGTTGGCGCTCCAGTTCTTTATAGATTTTGCAGGCTGCAAACGCGATACATATGTGGGCTTCTATCCTGCGTCTTAGCTGATGGTATATTGGTCTTATCTGCAAGTCGTGTTTGGATATTCTAAATGCCTTTTCTATCTGCCACAACTGGTGGTACTGTTCTATCACTTCTTCTTTTGACAGGCTGGTATTGGTTCTGTACCCTTTGAGGCCATCCCATTTCTTGTCATCTTCAAACTTTTCCTTGTCTATACTAATGCTGGCTTCCCCTTTTATTTTTAAATATTTGTTGTAGCCTTTGTTGTTGATATGTTGTTTGGTAAGCTTGCCCGTTTGCACTTTCTTTTCCAGTTTTTCCAAGCCCCGCTGCCTGTTGTTGTAATCATTGATGGCTCTTGCCTTTTTGTAGCTTACAATCAGCTTAGACTTATCTTCCCGCCATAGCATCGCACTTTGACCATCTTGCAACTGTAATGCCAGCACTTGGTTTGTAATAGCTGCATTTTCATTTTTTATCCTTGCCCCTAAGATGTATTGGTATTGTTTTTCGGTAAGCAATGTCATGTTCTTTTGCGACAGTAATCCGGCATCGGCCACTACTATTAGTTGCTCCGGCTTGTGCTTATTTACAAAATGTTCAATAATGGGTATTAATGTATCGCCTTCATATTTATCGCCTTCAAATACATCGTAATCCAGCGGATAGCCACCCTGGCTTACCAACAATCCCAAAACTATCTGTGGTTGCTGGTGCTTGCCGTCTTTGCTGAACCCCATCCGCTTAAAATCATCTTCATCCTTGCTTTCAAAATACAACGTAGTTACGTCGTAAAACACAATGTTCATTTGATTACCCAACAATTGCAGTGTATGTTTAAGACTGATGTTTTTTACCTGCTCTATCTGGTGCTTTTGCAGTTTGTCCAGGTAACGGTAAATGCTATACACACTCAGTTGTACGCCTTTATATTTGGCCAGGTAATCTACCGTTTTCAGTTTGCTTACAGGATACACTAACCGGGTAATAACCAAATGCCGAAACAGTTCATCTGTAATGAAATTGAAACCAATCTCATCAAAGATTTTACCCAACAGAAGTTCCGGGCCCACCAGCCGCATCTGTTTGATGCTGTTTTTGAAATCTGCAACATACTGTTGCTCTAGGTTTTGATGGAAAGGCAGCTCTGCAGTCTGGCGCAATACAATGATTTCATTGTAGGCCAGTTGGTACAATTCTTCTATCTCTGAAGCAATCTTTGAGCTGCCGATAGTCTTTAAAATCCTTAGCCTGCCACCGACCTTTTGAACAACCTGCACACTGGTGCTCCCTGAAGCATTCTTTTTTCGACGTACATACATCAACACAAAACTAAACCAAACAGGTATTGAACACCGAGGTTACCCAAACCGAAAACAAGAATCCAATAAAATCAATGGTTGCAGCGGATTATTTTATAGAAATTAGGGAAGCCGCACAAGACAGGAAAATAAGATTTCTTTACTGATTATTTTTTTGGAGTTAATTGACTGGAAATAAATGTGCCATTTGATTTAAACGCCGGAAAACTTTGGGGTCGGCGTTTATGTCCTTTATGGCTTTAATCAATTTATCACTGGTGTAGTATTTCATCATAAACTGGTATAAAGCCTGGATCCTCTCCTCTGCCTCACCTCCGTCATAGGAAAATATCAATGGTTCTTTTTACTGGAATTGCTTCGTAACCATCCTGAACTAAAGGATAAGC
>JANPJW010000254.1:0-5584 GCA_031425715.1 Chitinophagaceae bacterium
CGGGCGGTGGTTTTTCTGTAAGGCTGAGAGGAGTTTCTTCCATCAACCAAAACTCGGAGCCTTTGTACATCATTGATGGCGTGTATGCCAACAATGCTCAAAATGCAACAGGTGCTGGTACAGGACCATTCTCTGGAGCTACCGGCCAAACATCCGGTACACAAGATCAGGCACCGAACCGCCTGGCAGATTTAAACCCCGCAGATATTGAAAATATCGAGATTTTGAAAGGCCCAAGTGCTGCGGCTATTTATGGTACACGTGCCAATGCCGGTGTAATTATCATCACTACTAAAAAAGGAAAAGCTGGTAGAACCTCCATGAGTTTGTCTCAGGATTTCGGTGCTGTAAATGCCATCAACCTGATTGGTATGCACAAAACGCCCTGGGATACACAAAAGATTGCTGACGGAGCCTGGCTGGTGAGCAACAGTGCTATGCTGGCTTTGTTTAATGCCAATGGAGCAGGTTCAAAAACCACCGACTACGAAGACTTGATTTATGGGAATACGGGCTTTCACAGCAATACAAGGCTAAACATTTCTGGTGGTAGCGATAAAGCCCGTTTTTATGCTTCTGCCGGTCGCTTGTCTGAAACCGGTATTCAAAAAAGAACCGGCTATTCCCGCAACTCCGTTAGGCTAAATGGCGATTTTAAACCAACCAGCTGGTGGGATGTAGGTATCACTACGAACTTGTTGAACTCTAACAGTGATCGTTCTTTTAGTGGTAACGATAACAATGGTGTTTCGCTGGGTTACAACCTTGCTTACCTGCCTAACTGGTTAGATTTAAACCCGGTGAATGGTGTTTATCCTGCCAACCCTTTAACAGGTCAAAACATATTGCAGGTAGTTGACAGAAGTACGAATAATGAAAAAGTAAATCGCTTCATTAGTTCTTTCAACTCCAATATGTTTTTGTTGAGGAAAGACAATCAAAGTTTGAAACTCAACATACAAGGCGGTATAGATTATGTGCACCAGGAAAACGTAGTAATCATGCCTGAGGATCTTCAGTTTCAGCGTCAGCGTGCCAACCCCGGTGCAGCCCGCTTTACAAGTACACGTGCCCGCAATACCAACATACAGGCGTTTCTTGTTTACAATGTAAAGGTGAACAAATTCGACCTTACTACTACCGCTGGTGCAGTAAGACTGGATCAAAACAACAGTGTACAATGGTTCCAGGGAGAAGGTATTCCAGCTGGTACTAACAACCCAAGAACAGGTCTGGTGCAACTGTCATTTTTAGATAACGGACGTTTCTATGACGAAGGAATGGTAGCTCAGCAGGAAATTAACTGGGATGATAAAATCATCGCTACTGCTGGTATCAGAAGAGATCGTTCTACCCTAAACGGCGACAAAGAAAAATTCTATAATTTCCCCAAAGCCTCACTGGCCATCAACATTGCTAACTTCGATTTTTGGAAGCTGGACAAAATTAACTTGTTCAAACTAAGGGCGGCTTATGGCGAAACGGGTAACCCTCCTTCTTACGGGGCATTGTTTAATTCTCTTACGACTTCTGCTATTGGTGGTTCTACTGGTTTTGTTACACCCACATCCTTGGGCAATTCTACCATTCAACCAGAAACTGCATCAGAGTTTGAATTTGGTTTGGATGTAGCGCTTTTTGACAGTCGTATTAGTTTTGAAGCGAGTGTTTATAACAAAAAAGTGAGAGATTTTATTGATGTGTTTGTCCTTTCCCCGGGTACTGGCGTTAACTCACTCACTGCATTTAACGTGGGTGATTTTACCAACAAAGGAGTTGAAATCGGACTAGGTGGTGTGGTTGTTAAAACAGCCAAAGTGAAGTGGAACAGTAATCTTAACTGGTACACCAATGAAACTAAAATCACCCGGATGATTATTCCGGAGAAAGCAGTGGCAGCTTCTGGGTTTGGTGCTTTTGGTACACAACGCCAGAGAGTAGGTACTTCGCCTACAGCGTGGTATGGTTCTCCAAATGTGAATGGTTTACCTACCCAATACGAAGATGCTCAACCAAAGTGGCAGGCTTCCTGGAGCAACAACATCACTTTCGCCAAAAATTTTGAATTTGCATTCTTATTTCATCGCAGCCACAAAAACTACAACTCCTCTCTTAACCAGGAGTTGACAGACGAAGGTGGAACTTCACCTGATTGGAGTGTTAAAGATAAAAACGGTGTGCCTGTGGGTATCGCCCGCCAATTGGGTCAGCCAGGTATTACTACACGCCAGTTTATTGTAGATGCAAGCTTCACAAAACTGAGAGAGGTTTCTTTGTACTATACAGTACCAAAGTCGGTTTACGGCAACAGTTCTATGTTTAAAGGGTTAGAGCAAGTTAAAATTGGTGCTTCTGCTCAGAATGTATTTGTTTGGACCGATTATTATGGATACGATCCCGAAGGAGCAAACTTTGGTAACAGGCCTACGATAGCTCCGGTGGATCTATTGAGTTTTCCTGCTGCAAGAAGAATCTACTTTCACTTTAATGTTAACTTCTAAATTAATAACCAATGATTACTATAAAATTTAAACGATATATCATACCAGCATTGCTGTTGGCAACGATTGTATCTTGCAAAAAGGAAGATTATGAAGTTGCGACTGAGTTAGATCCCAACGCACCCCCTACGGCATTGTATCTAAATAATGCCAACAAAGCACAGATCAACCAATTGGGAGTTGGCTTGCAAGGAGCACTTCGTTCGGGCTTTTTAGATTTTGGCAGGGTAAGTGGAACCGTGGGTAGAGAAATTATTTATTCTGCATCAACAGACAACCGTTACTTTACCGAGTTGTTGGGAACCAACGTAGCACAATATGGTGGTACTGCCGCCGGTGCCAACGATCCTGCCGGTATTTTTAATACCTATTATTCTGCCTACTCACAGTTACGCCGCAGAGCGGAGCAATTTATTATTGCAGCCAACAACACAACGGCCATCTCTGCTGAAGAGAAAAAAGCGATCGAGGGTTTTGCGAGAACGATGCAGGCCTATGTAACGCTGAACCTTGCGAACATGCAGGGTAAGAATGGTATCAGGGAATCTTTTACCGATCTGCTTTCCCCAGGCGACTTATTAAAGCCAGGTAAGTTCGGTACGTACACAACGGCCCTTGCCCTTTGCAAGAAGTATGCGGATGATGGTCTTGCTGCGTTGAATGCAGGTGGCACTGCTTTCCCTTTTAGCATCAACAGTGGGTACGGAACATTTAGTAGTGTAGCCGAATTTAAAAAGTTCAACAGGGCGGTTGCTGCCCGAATCGCTATGTACCAGGCAGATTGGGCAGGTATGAATACCGCATTAACTCAATCATTTTTAGATTTAACGGGCAATCTACAGGCAGGCCCAAGATTTATTTTCTCCACGCTGCCCAATGATGTTACCAATGGCTTGTTTCATGTACCAAACTCAAGCGGCGCACCTTATGTAGTTTTTGCGGAAGTAATTGCTGCTGCTGAAGCAGGTGATACCAGGATATTTGGCCCCAGTGCAAAAGTTGGTGTAAGAACCGACCCCCGGCAGAGCGGACCATTTGCTTCTACGCATGAAGTGAGATTGTTTGCTAGCAATACAGCTCCCGCATCTATTATTCGCAATGAAGAGTTGGTACTGATGTACGCTGAGGCTAAAGCGCAAACAAGTGCTTTTGTAGATGCCAAACTTGCTATAGACCTGATACGCACTTCGTATGGTCTGTTGCCTTACACAGGTCCTTTAACAACCCCGGCACTCATTGATGAAATTTTAAAACAAAGAAGGTTTTCCTTGTTTTTTGAAGGCCATCGTTGGTTTGATATGCGCCGCTACAACAGGTTGTCACAAATCACCCCCCAGGGTGCCATCGGCACTAACACTTTCGTAGTGTTTGAAGCAATGTCAAGACCTGATGCTGAAGTACAATGGGATATTAGGAATCCATAATTTTCACCGTTTTTAAATAATAAAAAAGAGCTTTGGGTTAACCCAAAGCTTTTTTTTTGTTTACTATTCTTAGTTTGAAAATACATTCTGCATACCGCTAATGAAATAGGATAGTAGTGTTGCTATGATGTTTTGCAACCAAGCATTTTGCCACCCATTGGCCATCTACCCTAAAGCCTTCCTTGGCATCATTAATTTACCTGATTTTTAAATGCAAAAAATAAATATCCCATTTTTCAGGGATGGTATTATTCTTTTTAATCATCCATTTTTACGTGATAAATAAAAATTTCATTTTAAAAAGAATAATCATGAAAAAGTTTTTCCTTTCCTCAGTTGTTATTGCATTTTTATTTGCAGCACTGCCAGCCCAGGCTAAAATATGGAGAATAAATAATAACCCCGGTGTAACTGCAGATTTTACAAGTCTAACGCTGGCAATTGCTTCTGCATCTGTAGTAAACGGCGATACGGTATATTTGGAATCGAGCACTACAGAATATGTAGCGGGCACTTTAACAAAAAGACTGGTAATTGTTGGGTTGGGGTATTTTTTGAATCCTGCTAATGTAACCACACCAGGAAATGCCGGCCTGCAGGCTGCTACAGTAGAAAGCAGGTTAGGGTATATAACCATCAACAACGGCGCAAATGGAAGTAAATTTTTAGGCATCGCATGTGCCGGTGCACAAATTAATGGCAGCGCCACTCCTTATAACCTGGTTTTTGAAAAAGTATATTTTACCGGTGGTTTGAATTTTGCAAATGCAACCCACAGCAACATTACCATAAGAAAATCTTTTTTCAATAATACGGGTGTGCAGGCCACTACCGGCAACCTTAGCAATTTCGTGGTAGAGAATTCTATCTTTATCGGCTTCGGTGGTTACATGAGCTTGCAGTCCCTAACCGGCTCAGCCAATATTATCAGGAACAATACTTTTTATAATACCTATTTTAGTGATGTACCCAACTGTTATTTCGCTAATAATATTATTTCGGATGTAAACTACGATTGGGTGTTTACCAACACGACTGTTAAAAATAATTTGTTTGCCAAAGCAACTCAAGTGCTGCCTTTAACTGCTTCGGCGAACCAATTGGGCGTAAACATGACGAACGTTTTTTTACTTACCGGGAGTTCTGATGCCCGTTACCAGTTGAAGCCGCTTTCCCCGGCTATTGGGGCGGGTCTTACGGTTGGAAGTGTTGTAAGTCCAGACTGTGGTGCATTCGGCGCAACAGATCCCTACAAGCTTAGCGGTATCCCCAACGTTCCCAGCATTTACGCTTTAACGGTGCCTGTTTCTATTCCCTCAGGTACTGCTAGCATGAACGTAACATTTAGTACAAGAAATACCAATTAATTCCGGTAAAGGAACCAGTTATTTAATCATTTCATTAAACTAAATGAAAATGAAAAGTCTTTTGATGACCATACTGTTTACCGGTATGTTAATTTGTGCCCGGGCGCAGGATCCTGTTTATCCGCCTGCACCAGCGGTAGCACAAAATATTATTGCAGCAGAGTATTATATAGACTCTGATCCCGGTATTGGCAATGCCAATGCGGTGCCAGTCATTGCGGGTGTAAATATTCCAAATATACCTGCGAGTATCAACGTTACAGGCCTTGCAAATGGAATACATCAGTTGGTG
>JANPJW010000255.1:0-3100 GCA_031425715.1 Chitinophagaceae bacterium
GATAAACGCAAACAGCGGCTACTGTAGGCAGGCCGGGATAAGCATCATGCAGGTGCACGGCCTTATAACACATCTGTTTCACCTTACCTTCCGAATCTTTTCCTTCCAGCGTGGTAAGGTCTATCATGTTTAGGGTTAGCAACAGCCCGTTGAGTTTGGTTTCCTTTTTTATGCTGCGCTTGGTAAAGCGGGCGGCTCTTTCTTCAATACCAACCTGGTCTATCCGTGCCGGTAAACTAAAAGAAGGAATCGCAATCGATTTTTCTGCCATAATTATATTTCAAATACAAAGTTACTTTAAAGGTATAGGAATGTTGAAACTGTAGCAATAGAAAATTAAAGCCAGCACACAGGCTTAATCCATTTTTATAATTAACTTGAAAATTCTCTTCACAAATAATATTTTCTATGAATAGAATTCCCGAATCTGAATTGATATTAGACAGTCGTGGTGCCATTTACCACCTTGGCGTGCGGCCCGAAGAGATAGCCAACAGCATTCTACTGGTAGGTGATCCTGACCGTGTAAAAAAAGTAAGCCGACATTTTGACGACATAGAATTCACTTTTCAGCACCGGGAATTTATAACCCACACCGGCACCCTGGGAGGTAAAAGAATTTCTGTGCTGAGCACCGGCATTGGTCCTGATAATATTGATATTGCGCTCAACGAATTGGATGCTCTCGCCAATATTGATTTTGATACAAGAACCATCAAACCTAACCTCGCCTCCCTCAACATTATTCGGTTGGGTACTTCCGGTTCTTTGCAAAAAGATATACCCGTAGATAGTTTCGTAGCGGGCACCCATGGCCTGGGTTTTGACAACGTCATGCATTTCTATCAAACACAAAATAACAGCGCCGAGAAAGGACTCTTAGAGGCCTTTCAGCTACACACGGGTTTGACGCAAGGCAATGTGCTACCCTACGTGTATGAAGGAAGCCAGCAGCTTTTACAAACTTTTATGAACGGCTACACGCAGGGCATAACCATAGGCTGCCCCGGTTTTTTTGGTCCGCAGGGACGGGTGCTCCGTCTTGGCCTCGCCTACCCGGGACTGATAGAAAAGCTGACTCATTTCAGGCACAAAAAGGATTTCGTAGCCAATTTTGAAATGGAGAGTTCGGCTATCTACGGCCTGTGCCGGCTAATGGGCCACCACAGCATCAGCCTCAATGTGATAGTAGCCAACCGGGTAGCGCAGCAATTTTCTGCAGATAGCAACAGGGCCGTAGAAAACCTGATCGAACATTCTCTCGACAGAATCGTTTCTTCCAATATAGCTTAGATTTGAAATATGAAGAACGGTGCTTGCAGATTGTCGCAAATAAATTAGCTTCCACATTCATTTTTTTCCAAAACATAAAATACACTCACATGAGACAATGCAAAACAGCCTGGCTGTTTTTTTTATTAAGCTTCCACGCCGTTGTGGCCATTAGCCAGGAAACCTTTCCGGTAAATGGTGTAGCAGACAAGCGTACAGGGGTAGTAGCCTTCACCAACGCCAGTATCGTAAAAGATGCCCAAACCACCATCAGCAATGGCACCCTTGTAATAAGAGAAGGAAAAATTGTAGCAGTAGGAACCCAGGTGGCAATACCGGCGGGCGCTACCGTAATTGACTGCAAAGGAAAATTCATCTATCCATCTTTCATAGATATCTACAGCGACTATGGCATTGCGCTTCCACAGCGCCAGGGAGCAGGCTTCAATTTTAATGCACCTGCCCAGCTTACCAGCAATGCAAAAGGCGCCTATGGTTGGAACCAGGCCATCCGCAGCGAAATAGCAGCAGCCGATATTTTTGCCGCAGATGAAGCAAAGGCAAAAACCTTAAGAGATGCAGGTTTTGGTGTGGTGCTTACGCACCAAAAAGATGGTATTGCCCGTGGAACGGGTGCGGTGGTAACACTGGCAAATATGCCGGAAAATCTGGTCATTCTCAAAGAAAAAGCAACAGCGCACTATTCTTTTAATAAAGGTGTTTCGGGTCAATCGTACCCCGGCAGTTTGATGGGTAGCATTGCATTGCTGCGTCAAACATTCCTGGATGCACAGTGGTATAAAAACAACGCTTCACAGCCAGGCAAAACGAACCAGGAGGGCGTCAACCTCAGTTTGCAGGCATGGAACAACAACTTAGCGCTTCCCCAAATATTTGAAGCCAATGATAAGTGGAACGATTTAAGGGCCGACCGGATTGGTGACGAATTCGGCATTCAATTTATTATAAAGGCCGGTGGAGATGAGTACCAGCGCATGGCTGAAATGTCGGCTACCAAAGCTTCCTTTATTTTGCCACTCAATTTTCCACAGGCAATGGATGTAGAAGATCCCAATGAAACCCGCTTTATTACTCTTGCAACCATGAAGCAATGGGAAATGGCACCTTCTAACCCAGCAGCATTTGAAAAGGCAGGAATTACATTCTGTCTTACAGCAGCAGACATGAGGGACACTAAACAGTTTATGACAAGCCTGCGTAAGGCAATTGAGTATGGCCTTAGCGAAACCAAGGCACTGGAAGCCCTCACAAAAACTCCGGCAATGTTGTTAAATGTGTACAACGAAACGGGTAGCCTGGAAGCAGGTAAGTGGGCCAACTTCTTAATAACCAACGGGCCGGTATTTGCAGAGAAAACAACCTTATTGCAAAACTGGGTACAGGGAGAAAAATATGCATTGAAGGAAGATGCTGTGCAGGAAGTAAAAGGTAACTATGCGTTGCAGTTACACACTGTGGCAGGGGTTAAAAGTTTTAGCCTTGATGTAAAAGGTAGCAACGCTGCAGAAATCATTGGCAAGGATACCATTGCTGGTAAATTTAACCACGATGGGAAAATCGTGAAGCTGAGTTTCAACGAAACTAAAAGAGGTAAAAAAGGCTTTCGGTTGAGCGGTGTAAGCAATGGCAACAACTGGAGCGGTACCGGTACCGACAGCAGTGGCAATGCATTGTGGTGGACGGCCACATACAATAAAGACCTGGTAGCGAAGACAGACAGCATGCGCAAAAAAACAGCAGTCAGCATGGGAAAACTTACTTTTCCTAACATGTCGTTTGGCTGGGAAGAAGCTCCCAAAGCGGAAAC
>JANPJW010000256.1:0-1959 GCA_031425715.1 Chitinophagaceae bacterium
TAAGATGTTTTTAAATGGAAGCCACTCAGGGTTACGCTATATATTTGTGCTTCCATGAGCAATGCTGCACAAAATCTGAGGGTTCAAAAAATAATTGTTGTTATTTCTGTGGTGCTTTTTATTGCAAAAATGGTTGCCTGGTTGCTCACCAATTCGGTTGCTATTCTTACCGATGCTTTGGAAAGTACCGTAAACGTTGTGGCTGGTTTCATTGGCCTTTACAGTTTGTATGTATCCGCCAAACCCCGGGACATGGATCATCCCTATGGGCACGGCAAGGCCGAATTTATTTCTGCAGCAGTAGAAGGAACGCTCATTCTTGTGGCCGGTATTTTTATCATTTTCGAGGCTTTTAATAATTTACTTCACCCTGCGCTTATAAAAAAACTGGACTGGGGAATCTTGCTTGTGGCCGCGACAGCAGTTATCAACTTTATAGCGGGTACCTATTGTATCAACACCGGGAAGAAAAATAACTCGCTCGCATTGATAGCAAGTGGCAAACACCTGCGCACAGACACTTATACCACACTCGGTATTATTGCCGGCCTGTTGCTGCTTTATTTTACAAATATTTTATGGATAGATAGTGCAGTGGCCATTTTATTTGCATTCATCATCATTTATACAGGCTATAAAATTATCAGGACTTCCCTGGCTGGTATTATGGACCAGGCAGATGAGCAGTTGCTGGAAGAACTTGTGGTGAGCCTGAATAAAAACAGAACTACCAACTGGGTAGATATGCACAATCTTCGCATCATAAAATATGGCGCAGTGTTGCATATGGACTGCCATTTGACTGTGCCCTGGTATTTCAATGTGCACGAAGCACACAACGAAGTTGATGCACTGTCTGGTTTGGTACGCAAGAAATTTGGAGAGACCGTGGAGTTGTTTGTACACTCTGATGGCTGTCTTGATTTTAGCTGCCCTATTTGCATCAAAGAAGATTGCCCGGTGCGAAAACACGACTTTATAGAAAAGGTGGAATGGACCATGCAAAATATTTTAAGTAACAAAAAACACCAGGTTGGCGCCTAATGGAAAATTCATTGCTCGATAAAGATTATTGGAACAATCGCTACCAGACTGGACAAACTGCCTGGGATGTAGGAACCATTTCCACGCCACTTAAAGAATATATCGATCAGTGGAAGGATAAGGATGCTGCTGTATTGATACCAGGCTGCGGCAATGCTTATGAAGCAGCCTACCTATTGACACTGGGCTTTAGCAATATCACTTTGGTAGACATTGCCCCGGCCGCAGTGGAAGCTGTGAGCGTTAGATTAAAGGACTTTGTAGGCAAGCAATTGCGGGTTGTGTGCGGTGATTTTTTTGACCTGCAGGATAAATTCGACCTCATTATTGAGCAAACATTTTTTTGCGCCCTGGAGCCTGCGTTGAGAAAAGCCTATGCTAACAAAATGTTTGATCTCTTGAGCGGTGATGGTAAATTAGTAGGTGTTTTATTTAATCGAAACTTTGAAGGAGGGCCTCCCTTTGGCGGAAGCAAAATTGAATACGAGCAACTTTTTGCAACATCCTTTGAAATTTTAAAAATGGAAGATTGCCGGAATTCCATACTCCCTCGTGCAGGAAGCGAATTGTTTTTTATTTTAAAAAAACGTTGAGCAAGGGATGTCCAACCGAACCCGGTTTAGCCAGCGGTAAATATTCTTGCCACCATAAAAGCTGCGGCAGCGGCCACTGCTCCCAAAAGCATCAGCCTGAAGGTACCCCAAAGTAGCGGCTCTTTGTTTATCTTACTTTTTACAAAACCAATCACAACCAGTGAACATAAGGTGATAATGCACGACCACACAAATGCATCTGCCTTTTTGCTACAGTATAGGTAGGGTAGCAATGGAATCATTCCTCCTATGGCATATGATAGCCCAATAACAAGGGCGGTTTTGGGGAGTTTGGATGCATCATTTATTTCAAGATCTACCT
>JANPJW010000257.1:0-3210 GCA_031425715.1 Chitinophagaceae bacterium
GCAGTTCGCTAATCACCGATTCTACATGAATGAAAATTTGGATATAACAGCTCAGTCAGCGCCTGAAACGGAGTACGCTCTTCCGCTCATTCAGCTTTCCCAAAAAAAAGCTTCTAAAAAAGATACTCCGTTAGAAAAGGAGATGCGTCGGTTCAACAAGCTGATCAAAGAAATAAAGGAACAGGAGCAGGCCAATGCGCAGCAGCAAGTAGCCGATGATCAGTACCAACAATTATTTTTCAAAAAAGTGCATCCTTTGTTGATTGAATTGGCGCATATTCAACTGGCATTTATAGAAAAGCTGGAAGCCGTGTTTTATGCCAATAAGTTTTCTAAAAGCCAGGAACTGTCCTACCTGGATTTTGCAATTCCTGTATTGCATGATGCTGCGCAGTACCTTGACGCAGCAATAGACAAATTGGATAATTACATCAACTGGCTGCAAACCCTTTTGCCTAAACAAGCTCAACCCCTGGCTGCAGTTGATGCACACGAAGAGGAACTTGTAGAAGAAGAGGAAGATTTCGTTTTTGACAAAGATTTTTTAAAAAACGAACGGGACAGCCAGCAACCCCTGCCCGACGAACTGGCCAAAAAATCGATCACAGAATTGTACAAGGAGCTGGCAAAGCTCATTCACCCCGACCTGGAGCAGGATGAAGAGCGCCGCCATAGCAAAGAACAATTGATGAAAGAATTAACCGAGGCAAGAGATAAGGATGATGTGCATGCGATGTTGATCATTCGGCAAAAGGCAGATCAAATAAACAAGCAGACAGCAGGGCCGCAGTCGCACTCGTTGCACTTGCTGAAAACCTACAACCAGGCCATGAAGAAGAAGCTGGATCTTTTAAAAAGAAGCCTACAGCAAAAAGTGTTTCAGAGTTTTGGCTCCAAAGAATCGTTTTATGCAAATGGCAAAAAGCCAGCCCCTGTAGAAGCAAGAATAAAAAATGATATCGTTCAGATAAAAGAACTACAACAAAATCTTCAGGCCAATACCCGTTACATCAACACCGGTGCCGATCTAAAAGAATTGCTTCAACAAGTGTAAATTCAAAGAGTGCCTTCAAGGCTTTCAACCATCGATTTATTACGGGGAGCAGACACCAGGTAATACCAGGCCAACACAAGTATCCCCGCTACAAAGGGCACTACGGCCAGGTGTTTATAAGTTATGGGGCCATAAACCAACAGTGTATCAAAATGAAAAAATTCGCTGACCATCCAGTAGGAGTTGGCCATGATCCACAAAACGATGGCGAGGTTATGCGCCCATTCGCTCATCATATGCCGGGTGCGCCAGGCTATTACCATGGCAATAATAAGCGTGGGAAAGATCATGGCAATACCGAGCGGCCGCCAAAACTTGCACCAGCTAAGATCTTTAAACAGCCAAAAAACGATGTGTAAGTTTTCCATCTTGCGGTAGCGTAAGGGAATGTTGTAGGTTGCTTCTTGATTCATTCTAATAGACTGCTGCTTGTTATCAGCGCTCTAAAAATAATCAAATAGCCGCAGCAGCGCCCGTTACAGGGAAATTTATTTTATAGGTTGCACAACGTTTGCCTGTACCGGGCATCCAAATAAAAATCCCTTTCTGTTCATAGCGACAAGAAAGGGATTTTTACTTACTAATCATTCACCATTTTTCACTCATCATTTTTCACTCATAATTATTTAAATCGCTCACTCCACATTCACCCTTATGCCCTCGCTGTGACTGCTAAACTCCGGAGCATACATGCTCTGAATGGTTGTGATACCATTGCTAAAGTTACCGGTGTTGGTTACAAACAAACTGTATTCAAAAACGTAGGTGCCGCGGGGAAGCTGACTGAAAAAGAAACTGGTACTGGCATCTTTAGTACTTTGATAATACCCAAGGCCACCCTGGTACTGGTAGCCACTCAGCACATTGATGGGCTCCATGGTAGCAGCACGCATATCTTTCATGTGCACATACTCCATGTTTCTATCCACCTTTAATTCTATCCGCACTTTTACTTTATCGCCGGGTTTTAAATCGTCGCCGTCTTTTAATTCTTTCAAAACAGGGCCACGGTCACTCTTCATTTCTACATATAATCTTTTTACTAAACTTAGCGGCGTAGCGGAAGATGTAATTTTGTCCAGGTCCTCAAAATACTGCCAGTAAACGGAACCCCAGGAAGACGAGCCCAAGCCCCCCCCGCCCCCTGAAGGGGGCGCTTGAAGAGGTTTTACATTAACGGTGATATTTCCCATTGCTGGAACGATCTTTTCAGCTTCTATTCTTTTCTTGAAATATCCTGTACCTGCTTCGGCGGCGCCGGTGTTGCTCAGCACAAGGCCGTTGCCCAACCTAATCTCTACTTGCTTTTCTTCTGCCAGCCAATTGCTGCCATTTAGCAGTAAAGCATAGCAGGCCTCTGCGGTAGCTTTCGTTGTCTTCCAGTTTTGGGTTTGCTTTTGTTTGAGCAACCATGTTTTTAAATCATCTACAATAGTTGCATTTCCATCTATGTCGGTAAAGGCTTCAATCATCAAGGCCTGACTTTCAATGGGCGCCTGGTACCAGTAGTATCCGCCTGATGTAAACTCTTTCCAATACATACCCATTTCAGGATGAGTGATAGCATTTTGCTTGAGCGATGCTATGATAGCTTTGGCAGTTTTGGTATCATTATCCCTGTGCTGTGCCAGGGCTATCATGGCCTGCATGTATCGGGTTTGCGTCAACCAATATTTTGCAGACTGGCCTTTAAAATAGGCTACCGCTTTTTTACTGCTCTCAGCCACAGGCTTATTTGCAAAGAAACTGCGCAGGTACAAATACTGGATGGCGGTGTAAGACAAATGATTGTCTGTAAGTTTCACCTTGTATTTTAAAAGATTGTCATATTCATCTTTCAATCTTGCATCCAGGTAAGGAAGCCCCTTATCCAGAATCGGTTGAATGGCAACTTCATCGTCTGAGGTCAATGCTTTTAGTTTACGCAAATGGCCGAGACCGGTGAGAATGTATTGAGTCATATACCGATCGTCGGGTCCACCTTTGAACCAGGTAAAACCACCATTGCTACTTTGCATTTCTTTGAGTTTGGTCAGGCTCGCAGTCTTCTCTTTGGCAAGCCTTACCATGTCAAATAAAATGGCAATGTTTTTCTTTTGCTCGTTCTCATTTTTGGCTTCCAGTACCCAGGGAGTTTCTTCCAGCAAAGCAGATTT
>JANPJW010000258.1:0-3495 GCA_031425715.1 Chitinophagaceae bacterium
TTGGAAGTTCACAAACATCCATTGCTGCTTCCTATGTGCACAACTGGAAATTTGGCTTTGGTAAAAAAAGGAACTGGGAAGCCGGAGTGGGCGCCAGGCTTACCAATACTTTCGGTTCTAATTTAGATTACATAACAGCCGGCCCGGCAAAATTTACCCGTACCAGCACTACCCCATTTTTAATATTCTTTGCCGGCCAAAAAACAGAGAACTGGGATACGCTTACCTTAAACAAACCTTTTACAAGTGCCCTGAACATTAGTGCCAACTTTGGCTATCAGTTTTCTTCCAGGCTAAGCGGTGGTTTCAATATTGATGTTATTGGATTTACGATTGGCAGAAAAACAGCAGGAATATTTACGAGCAATGGCGTGCAAACGCCTGAGCCCGAAGCAAAGCCTACAGGGTTTAATGTCCTCCTCACCGGCGATCATGACCGAGGTACCTTGAACTCCGAGTTTTTTTTACGTTACAAACTAAGCGATCAATGGAGCGTGCGGGGAGTTTACCAGTTTTTATTTACGGAGTACACAACCAGCAGCGTAAAGCAAACACTACCGGATGGAAGTGACAACGACCGGTTTAGAAACAAAGCCAACAATTTTGGTGCGGGCCTGAGCTACCATTTCTAATTTTAGCAAAACAAATACAAAACAAAAGCATTTGCCTGTTGTATAGCAAGCTGTGTAGATTGGAATCAACAACTTTCTATACGAGGGTTATCCACTATAAAATTCATTTGAATGAAAAAGATAGGTATGTTAAGCCTGGCCATTGTGATCACCGTTTTCGGGCTGGCGCAACGGCTGGTTCCCAAAGCGGAAGGATCTTCCGTTGGTTTTGCTATCAAAAACTTTGGCCTTACGGTGAATGGCAGTTTCACGGGCCTGCAGGGTGCGGTGGCTTTCAATCCTGCAAACCCCACAGCGGCCAACTTTAATGTAACGGTAGATGCAGGCACCGTAAACACGGGCAACAACTCCCGGGATGGTCATCTGAAAAAGGAAGACTATTTTAACAGCACTGCGTTCCCAAAAATCAGCATCGTTTCTACAAAAGTTTCCAATGCAGGCAAAGCCGGAAGTTATTTATTTGAGGGAGTCGTAACCATTAAAGGAAAAGCAAAAAACATCTCGTTTCCTTTTACAGCGGTTGCATCGGGTGATGGCTATTTGTTTGAAGGTTCATTTAAAATAAACCGGCGGGATTTTAAAGTGGGCGGCAGCAGTCTTGTATTAAGTGATATGCTCACGGTGAATTTAAAGATCAAAACGGTAAAGGGCTAAATATTTCGTTTTTCCCCAGGCAGCTATCTCGTATAATTGTAGCTTTACAAGGTAATGATTGTTTAGATTTTTTATTGCCAGTGAGAAGGCCGTTTAGCCTTACATTGATAGGGGCCGTTTGAAAATTGAATATTGCATTCACCCCCTACATACCGTAGGGGCACGCATTGACAATTCACAATTCACCATTCACCCTTCACCCTTCAAAATGTCCCCCTCCCACTATGCGACGCTTCTTCAAACGTTCTTTTATGATAGTTGGGATTGTATTGTGTGCCTGGATTCTCCTGGCTCAAGGCTGCATGAAATTTCGCATCAGCGACGCTAAAGCCACGAAGAAGTTTAAGGAGGCCGGGGTTGTATTAAAGACCATCACCAAAAAAGTAAATGGTTTTCCGCTGCACTATGCTCAAACGGGCAGTGACACCCTGCCTACGCTGTTGTTTGTACATGGCACTCCCGGCAGTTGGGAAGGGTTCCAAAATTACCTGATGAATATGCCATTGCTGCAGCATTATAGAATCATCGCCATAGACCGCCCTGGTTTTGGCTACAGCGATTTTGGCAATGCCATAAACCTTACTGCACAAACCGAGATTATTGCCGGGTGGATGGATAGCATTTATAACAACCGGCCGTTTATTTTAATTGGCCATAGCCTTGGTGGTCCATTAATAGTAAAGCTGGCTGCGGCAAGGCCCCAATACAGCAAGGCATTGGTTGTGCTTGCCGGCGCATTAGATCCCGCTGCGGAAAAGCCGGAGAGATGGAGGCCACTGTTGTTTAAAACTCCTTTAGAATTTCTATTACCCGGTGCCCTGCGGCCAAGCAACAGGGAGCTTTGGTATTTAAAAAAAGACCTGGTAGACATGAAACCAGATTATGAAAAAATAACCTGCCCTGTTTATCTACTGCATGGTACAAAAGATATGCTGGTGCCCTACAGCAATGTGGCTTACGCAAAACAAATGTTTACCCAAACAGATTCGGTTTTCCTAACCACGTTTGAAAAAGAAAATCACTTTATTGTGTGGACGAGGGAGAAAGAAATCGTTGAATTATTATTGAAGCTACCATAGGTTTCTGCAGATGCTTATTTTAAAGCCGCTCCTCTTTTTATTTTTATATCGCTGATAATTTTACAAAGCCGTGCTCACTCCAACCCGGAAGCTGTTTACCTTAAGGCCCTGATTGTTCAGCAATGCTATTTTGCCGAATTGCTGGTACGCAGCCTCTGTAAAAATGAGGTATTGGTTTTTTTTTCTTATCGGTTGGTGTCCCCACCAACCGATACCTTTAACTGCAACCATCCCTACCAAATAAACGTATGATTTCTTATCGGCTGGTGTCCCCACCAACCAAAACCTTTAACTGCAACCGTAACTACAAACCGAAATTTTTCTTATCGGTTGGTAAATTTATCATAAACTATGAGTATTATTAGATCATCTTACGATTAATAAAAACTTGCCGAGATGAATACTGCTTACCAACGCCAAGGACAAATGGATTTCTTACAATCATACTTCTATACAGACACGATATATGGTTTCAAGAATTTACTGGCAGACGACTCTATTAAGTTAATCATCATTAATTCATGGAAATATTTGGTTGAAAACAGCAAGATAAAAATATATGGCTATGTGATTATGCCTAACCATATTCACCTGATATGGGATATGCTTGAAACCAATGGCAAAGAAAGTCCCGCAGGAAGTTTTGCAAAATTCACCGCTCATAATTTTAAGAAATATTTACAATTAGAAAATCCAGGCTTATTAGAAGAGTTTAGGTCATCCAAACACGACAGGTCTTACCAGTTTTGGAAAAGGGATCCGCTTGCGATTGCATTAACAAGCGAAAAAAGCTTTCTTCAAAGACTGGAGTATATACATTGTAATCCTATACAGCCCAAATGGAACCTGGCCATCTTACCTGAAGATTATCGATGGAGCAGCGCCTCTTTTTATGAAAATGGATACGATGAGTTTAAAATTGTTTCCGACTACAGAGCATGAGTGATAAAGAAGTTTCGGTTGGTGGGGAAGGTTTCGGTTGGTGGGGACACCATCGTCGTTAACCTAAGAATTTGATATTTACTTTCATTGATTCATAATGGGTGTGTTTATTTCTGGGTGCAGCACACAAACAATCTATTATTAGCGGTAAATAAACCTGTTCCAGCCAAACTGATATTGATAATTGT
>JANPJW010000259.1:0-4274 GCA_031425715.1 Chitinophagaceae bacterium
TTGCCTGGCAAAAAAGTTCCGGCATTGTTCACCAATATAGCCGGGCTTCCCTGCTGCAGGCACCAGGCAGCAAAGGCCTGCACCTGTAGTTTATCAGACAAATCTGCCACAAAACAATACACGCTGGCCTGGGGGTACTGCTGCTGCATCTCCGCTACACAACTTTGTAGCGTAAGTTCATTGCGGGCACACAGGAGCAATGTGTTGCCTTCTGCAGCAAATTGTTGGGCAATGGCTTTGCCTATTCCTTTACTGGCACCGGTAACAACCACAATTTTACTACCTGCTGTTTCATTTTCCATATTTAAAAAGAGTTAATGTAATTTGCAATTTTAATAGAATTTATTGCATAAAGATATTTGCAGAAACGGCAGTTATGAACAAATACCAACATCTTTTCTTTGACCTTGACCATACCCTCTGGGATTTTGACAGCAATGCCAAAGTGGCCTTAAACTTTATCTACGGCAAGTTTGACCTGCAAAGCCGGGTAAGTGCAGGTTTTGACGATTTTTATCAAAAATACCTATTTCATAACTACGAGTTGTGGGAACGCTACCACAAAGGACTTATAAGTTCTGAAGACCTTAAATGGAAACGTATGTGGCGCACCATGCTCGATTTTAAAATAGCTGACGAACCACTGGCCAGGGAAATGAGTGCAGAGTTCCTGGAGGTTCTGCCTGTTCAAACATTGGTATTTCCGCACACATTTGAGATACTGGATTATTTGAAGGAAAAAAAATACGACCTGCACCTTATTACCAATGGGTTTGAAAAAACACAGTGGAGCAAACTGCGGAACAGCGGAATGGATAAATACTTTACCCATGTAATTACCTCCGAGGGGAGCAACAGCCTAAAACCGCAAAAAGAAATTTTTGAATACGCCATGGCCAAAGCGGGTGCCACAATTTCGCAAAGTATCATGATTGGAGACAACCTGGACGCAGATATACAAGGAGGCATCAATGCAGGGATGGATACTATTTTTGTAAATCACATCAATGCAGATTGCCATGTGGAGCCCACTTATATCATTAAGCATTTACAAGAACTGGAAGATATATTTTAAACCTACTAAAGTTTACAACAGCATCCCACAAACTTTCTGATGTATGCCTACTGTTTTGATAAGACAAACGATTGCGGTTGTTGCCAGCATATTATTGCTGAGTTCCTGTTTTCAGGTGGTAGAAGAAATAACGCTTAAGAACGACGGTAGTGGAGAGATGCAATTGACCGTTAATTTTAGCCAGAGCAAATCAAAATTAGCTTCCATCATGCTGATGGATAGCCTGAATGGCCACAAGATTCCCAGCGAAAAAGATATTCAGCAATTCATGAATGAAACGGTTGATTATCTTAAAAAATCTAAAGGTGTAAGCAATGTAAAGAAAACGCTGGATCTTAAAAATTACATTGCTACGGTAAATTTTAGTTTTAAAGATCTTTCAGACATCAACGGCCTTACTAAAAAGTTATTGGAAAAAGAAAAAAGCAAAGCGCCGGTAAACAGTTATGCATTTGAAAAAACCATTGGCCAGGTAAAACGGGTTTACCAGTACTCCCCTGCCATGAAAAAAGAGTATGATAAATTAAAAGCCAGGGACAGGGAGTTATTTAAAAATGCAGGCTTCACCAGCATCTTTAGATTTGATAAAGCCATTGCTTCCAGCAGTAATAAAACTGCAAAAATTTCACCATCTGGCAAGGCCATTATGATTAAAACAACGGCGCTGGCTCTAATTTTTGGTTCATCCAATATTTCAAACAGTATTCAACTTGCTAAATAATTATTTACCAGTACCAATATTACCAACACTAACTATAGCTCCCTTTATGAAAAAGTATTTCTGCTTTGCTTTCCTCCTGCTGGTTGCCAATGGCGTCCATGCTCAAAACCCTGCGCTCAAAATTCCCTCCACAGCCAATGTGGTGGGCAGCATCAACCTAGGTAAAATAAATGGCATGATGCCCATTACAGAATGGGACAAAACAAGCCTGGGCAAAAAGCTAAAAGAAATGAGGGGGAGCGATACTACCCTGCAGTATAATTCGGTGCAAGACCTGGGTATAGACCTCAATAGCACGCTCTACTATTTTCATACAGAAAACGATAGCATGCATCTGAACACAGTCCTGGCTACGTTGAATAATGCGGGCAAAACAGACCAGTTTTTTGCAAACAAAGAAATAGTGAGGCTGGCGGGCAATGTAAGGAAGCACGTAGACAATGACAGCACCGACTACTTTATGTGGAACGATGTACAAATGATTTATGTAAAGGCATTGATGAAGGATGCCTACTTTAAAGATGCTACGGTTGCACAAAGACATGGCCTGAGCTACAACGTACCTCGCATATACGATGAGGAAGTAACCATAGATGCCGTGGACACTTTGCCAATGCTGATGGATGATCTACAAAAAATAGATAGTGCAAGGGCGGCCGAAGATTCTGTTTTAGAAAATACTTTGAAGGAAGAAATGAATGAGATGGAAGACACTGTTTCTATCATTTACGAAGCGGCAGACGAAAGTGATTTTGACTATTACAATGACCTTAAAATCAAAAAACGGTTAATGGCCGTTTCAGCTGCGGCAGCTATAAATGAGTTTTTTTATACAACACCTGCAATCTCTGTGTTAAGCAATAGCAGCTATATAAAAAATTATGATGCTTCTGCTGCAGCCTCTATCTGGGTAGATAAGCCAATGGACTTTTACACCAGCCTGGTACCTGGATATCTTTTGTATAAAACAAATCCCTTAAATGTAGCTTTTAAAATGAATGAGGAGTCGGGCTACGAGAGTTTTGCTGCCAGTTTGTTGCTAGACGATCGGCGACTAACCATGCATACTCAAATGGAATTGAGCCCTGCCATGGCAGCCATGCAAGAAAAGATACTGAGCCGTAAGTTGAACAAACGTTTCTTTAAATATATTGATACCGATAGTATGCTGGGTTACATGAGTTGGGCGCTTGATACAAAAGCCTACCTGGAGCAAATGCCGCAATTACTTGAACGCACTTATGGGAGCATGGGTGCTGGTGTGGGCCGGGAGGAAGCTTCCCTGGCTGCGGAACTCATTTCCTTGCTGATAGATGAAGAAGCCATTGCCAACATGATTAAAGGAGATGCAATGGTTGTTTTTGATGGCGTATACCAGCAGCAGGTAAACTATACAGATTATACCTACGACGAAAATTTTAAAGCAACAGCCGTTGAAAAAACCAAGACAGAAACCCTGCCCCGATTTTTAATGATGATGTCATCGGAAGAAAATGACCTTATCAGGAAATTGGTAAAATACGGTATCAAAAAAGAAGTAGTAAAACAAAGCGGCTCATTTTATGAAATTGAAATTCCTAAAAACCCGGTAAGGTTGTTCTTCATGAATAAAGATGACATTTTCTTTTTAACGAATTCTCTCAGCAACATAGAGCAGATAAGTGCAGGAACATTTAAAGCCAGCATTTCTAAAAAAGAGAAGAAATCCTTAAGTAGCCATCCTTTTAGCATGTACATCAACCCTAAAAACATCTCGGGCAAAATAGCCCAAACAGACCTGGGTGCCACAGAAAGCCTGGGGGAGATGATCAACAGCTTCAATAAAATGGGCGAAGTGAGGATGCAGGCAAATGCGATGAAGAATAATATATACAGCGCCGATCTGTGGATGGACGTACCAGCGGGCAACACAAATGCTGTAACTTATTTCTTTAGCCTTTTTGATGGCATGCTGAAATAACCCTTGCATATGCGCAAAAAATTAGCCATAGCAGCAGCAATTGTTTTATTGTTGCTGCTATCTTTTTTCGGAATACTTCGTTACCGGCAGTACAGTTCCTATAAAGTGCCTGTGCATGCAGAGGCAAAAACCATCATCAAAGTAAACGCAGATGATTTCCTGAAAATGTTCGTTCGTAATTACGGTATTCAGTTTAAAAAGAAACTAACCAGGCGGAACACAACAGAAAAAGAGCCCTCCCTCAACACTGGCATCTGGCTGCCAGGTAATATTTTTATTTATAATCTTGCTTCCCTAAAGTCCTCTACTTTATTTTGTACCCTACCTGTTGTAAACCAACAGGATTTTATACTGTTTGCTCAAAAAAAATGGAAGCTCTTGTTCGTTCAAAGAGATGGCATTTATTATGGGAGCAACGAAAAGGGCACTTTGAATGTGGCATGCAACGCAGATTATGCAAGCTTCGCATGGTCGCCTGCAAAAGAAAATGTGCAAGCCTATTTAAGAGCAATACTCTT
>JANPJW010000260.1:0-15428 GCA_031425715.1 Chitinophagaceae bacterium
ATTTTATTGTTGGCATGAGCAGGGCAGTACACGAAAGAATGCTCGAGCTCAAGGTGCCGCACGATTATACAGAGAGACCCGGTAAGCATGACTGGAATTATTGGCGTACAGCCGTACAGTACCAGTTGTTGTACTTTCGCAATTATTTTGACAAAAACAAAACACAGCAATAATGCCGTAATTGACCGAAGCGTTTTGCTAATCATCCAATAAAGTAAATTATGAGCTGGATTATTACAGCAATTGTTATCTATATCGTATTGCTGGTGATGGTTTGCCTGCGAATTATTTTTGAAACCCGTAGCACCAACAAAACGCTCGCTTACTTGTTGTTTAGTTTTTTTATACCAGTGCTAGGTATGTTGTTTTACATTACGTTTGGTATTAACTACTGGCGTAAGAGACGTTACATCAAAAAGTCTGTTACCGATAGAAAAATTTTAGAACACATTGCCAGTAGCAGTCAGTCGTATGTGGAAACATCCCTTCATGCAACCGATCCTGCGGTGCAACAGAACGCAGAGTTGGCTACCATGCTTTTGAAAGATCTGAGTAGTCCACTTACCTCCGGTAATAGAGTTAGCTTGCTCATCAATGGTGAAGAAAAATTTCCCAACTTGCTGCAGGCCATCAGCGAGGCCAAAGACCATATTCACGTCGAATATTACATTTACGAATGTGATACCACAGGTAACAGTGTCATTGAGGCCCTCATTAAAAAAGCCAAAGAAGGGGTTAGTGTAAAATTTATCTACGACGACTTTGGTAGCCCCGGTATCAAAAAAGAAACTGAGGAGCGCATGCGTGCCGCAGGCATCGAAGTATTTCCCTTTCATAAAGTACATTTCTATCTGCTGGCCAATCGTATTAATTATCGCAATCACCGCAAAATTGTGGTAATAGACGGCTGCACAGGTTACGTGGGAGGTATTAATGTGAGTGATAAATATGTGAATGGAGATGATCCTAAAAAGTTATTTTGGAGAGATACGCACATTCGGCTGGATGGGCCGGCGGTGTATTACCTGCAGTACCTTTTTATGAGCGATTGGCATTTTTGCTGCGAGCAGTCATTTGAGCCGATCGATAAGTATTTTCCAAAAATGCCAGCCGAGCAAAAAGACAACTTTGTGCAAATATCTGCCAGTGGACCGGATTCTGCTCAACCTTCTGTGCTGTACAGCATACTACAGTCTATCTATCTGGCCAAAGAAGAAATATTAATTACGACACCCTATTTCATACCAGGAGATAGTATCATGGATGCTTTAAGAATAGCCGCTCTCAGTGGTTTAAAAGTAAAACTCCTGGTGCCCGGGGTGTGCGATTCTAAAATTGTAAATGCAGCTTCACGCAGCAACTACCGGGATCTTTTAGAAGCGGGCGTAGAAATTTTTCTTTACAACAAAGGTTTCGTGCATGCAAAGACATTGGTAACAGATAGTAAATTATTTATTGTGGGTACGGCAAACATGGATTACCGCAGTTTTGACCTGAACTTTGAAGTGAATGCGATTGTGTACGATGTGGAAATGGCTTGTAAGATGCGGGAGATTTTTTTTGAGGATCTTAAACAGGCAGAACAAATTGATAAAGATCAATGGCTGGCCAGAAAGTGGTATACGCTCTTCCCCGAAAAGATTTGGCGACTATTTTCTCCTGTCTTATAGCGCAGGATCTTACGCTAAGAACAAAGCCCCGTGCGTTCAACAACGAAGCGGGGCTGGTCTAATTAAATGGGGACGACTTTACATATTTTCTTCTTTCTTTTCGTCTGCCTCTTCTTTGGATTCGTTGTTTTCTTCTATGTTCTCTTTTGCACCCTGTATGAGGGAAGAAATAGGACCTTGCATTTCTTCCTGCGGATCCGGCGTGTGGAGTGTTTTAGGATCGTTCTTAATATTGGCATCCTTTTTTTCGCCTGGCGTTTCGTTTTTATCCATGAGATTAAGTTGAATTTTTTAAAATTTGGTTTGATGAATAATTAATGCAAATAAGGCAAGATATGTGCCAGCCTGCTTCCTTAGTAAAGTTTGCTCCACATGTGTTTCACAGTTCGGCAAATAATTTATAAACCTCAGAGGTATCTGGGTGTTATATGTTAAACGAGATCGAAATGATGGATTTATTTAAAAATACAACCGATGCATCCAACAATTTGCTGCCGCAGGATGGAAGCGTTTTTTATTACGGCGCTATTCTGACGCCGGCAGAAGCCGACGAGTACAGTCACCTCCTGCTCCATGATATTGAATGGAAAAATGACGAGGCCGTAATTTTCGGAAAACACATTGTTACTAAAAGAAAAGTTGCTTGGTATGGAGACGAGGCTTTCGAATACCGGTATTCAAAACTTACCAAAACTGCCCTTCCGTTTACAAGCGAATTAAAAGCGTTGAAAAATAAGATCGAGCAATTAACAGGCGAAACATTTAACTCATGCCTGCTCAATCTTTATCATACGGGGGAGGAAGGGATGGGCTGGCACAGTGACGCCGAAAAAGAACTTAAAAAAAATGGGGCTATTGCTTCTGTAAGTTTGGGAGCTGAACGAAAATTTTCATTCAAGCACAGGGAGAATGGCCAAACAGTTTCCCTTTTGCTGGAGCATGGGAGCTTGCTGCTAATGAAAGGTGAAACCCAAACCCATTGGTTACACCGCCTGCCGCCCACCAAACGCATTAGTCAGCCGCGGGTGAACCTCACTTTCAGAACAATTAGAAAGGATAATTGCTAACTACCCATAAAAAAAGCCGCTTTTTTAAGCGGCTTTTTTTGTTATTCTTTAATAAACTTAAAACGTTCTAAGGTATCATCGGCAATAATCTTTCCGTAATAAACGCCCGGGGACAATCCTGAAACCGTAACAGTAAAATTACCGGAACCATTTAATACCTGTTGCACAACATTCTGTCCCGCAGCGTTGCTAATACGCAACTGCGCATTTTTGTAAGTTCCGGTTGCCCTAATGTTCAATACATTTTTTGCCGGGTTTGGATAAAAGCTCATCGAACTGAAAGAACCAAGGTCTACGATTTTGACATCGCTATAAGACTTTTGTCCGTCGTTATCCCTTGCCTCGATGCGATAATAATTATTTCCGGAGAAAGGACTGTTATCCAGGAAATTATAAGTGGCTCCTGCACCATTCAACCCGATGCTGGCAACAAAACCAATGCTACTGAAATTAGTTCCGTCGTTGCTCTTTAAAACAGAAAAGCCCTGGTTATTGATCTCCGCCGTGGTGGACCATACGAGGTTCACTTTTCTTCCAGCTGTTAATCCTGCAGATAGTTCGAGCCCGGTAACTGGCAATACCGTAAAGTTACGACTGTATTGCAGCATCCATTCGTACACATTGAGCCCATTTTCCTTATAGGCGGGGTTATATGTTTGTGTCCATGCATCATGAGAACTGCCTGCAAAAATTGTTTTTCGGGCAGTGGGCGTAGGCGGATTCGCCTGGGTATTGATGAGGTTAATATGATTGTTGGTGTTGGCTACCGGTACTACATTGTCGCCAATGTTATGTGTAGCCCATACCGGAAGATCTGCATTGGCCATATTTGCCGCAAAGGGCTGGTAGGGATCTGATGCGCCTGCCACCGGGAGGATGGCAGCAATCCTGGAAGCGGTTGCCAGCGAACTGCCGCTGTAACTCCACACAGCGCCTCCACCCATACTTAAGCCAGTGAGGTAAATGCGGTTCACGTCTACGCTATAGTTGTTCTTTGCATAGGTGATCACACTTTCTATATCATTCCCCGTTGGCCATGCCCTAAATTGTGGAGAGATCACTATAAATTTAAAGGTTTGACCGTTTACGGTAAAACTCTGGGGAAAGGTTCCATTATTTATCAGCTTTGGAGGACCGTTTCTCAATACCAGTGGGAGCGTGCCTGAATTTCCCGCACCCAATTCACCCATGCCATGCATGAATATCAGTAGTGGATACTTTACACCAGCTGCAGGGTATCCCGATGGAAGGTATTCATAAAATGCGCTCGACTGGGGCGCAATGGTCACGAATTTTGCTGTTTGTACTTGCGCATAAGTATTCACAGTAACTGTCAGGGAAATTAAGATTCCCAACAGGCTGAGTGTTGAATTCTTCATAAGAAATAAATGCTTGAACTTAAAAAAATTATTTCTTCATGGGGAGGTATGCCGCAAATTAACAAGTTTGAAGTAAAGATTTGCTTATATATTTTATTTTTTCCTTGTAATATTTCTACTACAACGTTTGATTTGTAATTTTGTTTTTGACCCTCTGCCAGATACGGCCGTTACAGGTGAGATCCTGTCATAACTGCAACTTCTACAGGTGAACCCGGCCAGACTATGATCCACAATTTCATTTGCTTGCTTTTGGTATCTTGAGTGTAATTCCAAAACATAATTCGTATGGATAAAATAAACTGGGGAATCATTGGGTGTGGGGACGTGACGGAAATTAAAAGCGGACCGGCTTTTAGCAAAGTCCCCAATTCAAGGTTGTGCGCTGTGATGCGCAGAAACGAAGCCAAGGCCCGTGATTATGCGGCAAGGCATGGGGTTCCCCGATATTATACCAGCGCAACAGATCTGATAAATGATGCTGAAGTAAATGCTGTGTACATTGCTACACCACCAGACTCACACGAAGCATACTGCATGGCTGCCCTGGCCGCAGGCAAGCCAGTGTATGTAGAAAAACCAATGGCGCTAAACCAGCAAGCTGCCAAAAGAATGATGGCATTTGCTGAAGAGCGCAATGTAAAATTAGTAGTGGCTCATTACAGGAGGGCACAACCCTATTTTAATAGAATAAAACAATTGCTGGATGAGAATGCCATTGGCCGTGTGATGTACGTACGCATGGATTACCGAAGAAAGAAAATGACAGCCCGGGAAATACAAGATCCTAAAACAGCCTGGCGCCTGGATCCTGCACAATCGGGCGGCGGGCTTTTTCACGATCTTGCACCTCATCAACTGGGGATAATGCTTTATTATTTTGGGGAGGTAACTGGTGCTGCCGGTTTTTCAGCCAATCGGGGCAAGCTGTTTAAAGCAGACGATATGGTAACAGGCATCCTATCTTTTAAAACGGGGGTTCAGTTCAGCGGGAGTTGGTGTTTCGATGCAGTTGCAGAAGATGAAACGGATTGTTGCGAGATCTTTGGAACTGCGGGCAGGTTATCATTTGCAGTTTTCAACAAGCAGCAAATTATACTCCGTAAAGCTCGTCAAACAGACCTGATAGATTTTGCTCCGCTAGAGCATGTGCAACAACCTATGATAGAAAAAGTGGTGTCTTACTTTTTAGACGAATGCGAAAATCCCTGCCCACCGCAAGAAGGCTACGAAGTGATGAAGTTAATGGATGCGTTTACCCTAAATCAACAATCTGATATCCAACATCCAACATCTCCCATCTAACATATGCCATCTAGCATCTGACATCTAACATCATCAAACTACCTGGCTTTTTAAAAAGCTTTCAATAGCGTTGCAGGGCACCATAAAGGGTTTGCTTTCTATTACAATATTTAAATCGTTCCCTGCTACGTTGTAGGTTCCTACTATTTCCTGCCCAAAAAAAGCTACACTAAAGTCACCCATGGAGGTATCACCAGTAAAAGAACCGCTTTGTTTCTCTACTGCTCTTTTAGCTTTGTCAAGTACTGCTTCTGCATCGCCGGTAAAGGGGATGGTAAAATTACATGCTGCCATAGGGTCAAATTTAAGACATTGCATTAAACGAAAACACCCGATGCAAATTTTATTTACATCGGGTGCTTAAATATTTAGTTTTTACGTTACTGCTTAGTTTCTTACACGTCCGTCTCTTCTATCTTTAGAGCGTCCAATGATATACCCACCGGCTGCGCCAACTACAGCACCGATACCTGCGCCCTTGGCATTTTTTCCGATGACTGCACCGGCTACTGCACCACCTACACCACCAATGATTGCGCCCTTGGCTGCTTTACTAATACCCCTTTTTTGAGTAGTAGCAGGAGCGCTGGCAGTGCCACCTCCGCCACCGCCATTATAAGTACCAGAATTATTACTGGATCTTGTGTTGGTTCTTCTCACTGTATTGCTTTTTGCGTCTGGAACAGTTGATTTACCAGACACTACACCGCCACTATTAATGAATGCATCCGGATCGGCTACTGCTCCGGTATCGCTTAAGTAGCTACTATTGTAAAAAGATGAATCTGTAAGAGATACCACTTCTTTGTCTGTGTTTAAGGTAGCCTTTGGTTTACAAGCTGTAAACGCTGCCGTTAAGGCTAAAAAGTAAATTATTTTTTTCATAACTTTTGGTTTTAGGTAATAAAAGAAAAATGTTTATTTTAATTGTTACTTAAGGCTGGGTATTGCTGATTTAACCAACGTTACCCTTCTATTGACAAAATCATGCCACAATCCTCGGGCATGTTTTTTTTGGCATCCATTAACAATGCTACTTTTCACAATCATCGTCATTATAACTGAAGGCCCTCTTTAAATCAATTTATTAGGCACTAGCGCTTGATATTATTACAAAAATGTTAGATATTAGAGTAGGGTTAGCCCCACACAGCATAATCATACCGTTACTACCCTGACATTACAAGAAGCCAGCACTGCTGCGAAAATATTCACCGCTAACATTAGTTTATGGCCTTCTTGTCTGAATTACTCATCTCGTTTCAGCAAATAGATTTTGGGAGACCTGTGTTTTGTAAAAAGCGGGAGAAAAAGGCATGGGGACTTTATTTGCCACAAAAACGCTTTCTCGTGGACAGCACAATGAGGAAAACAATTTTAAGCCAGCACTGTGAACTCAATATCAAAAAATAAAAAATACTCCCATGAGCATACAAAAAATAGTTGTACAAGGTTTGAAGCAAACCAACAGTCCTATGGTAGGTGCCGACGAAGTTTTTGAACTAAAAGAAAGTTACCTCGTTGGGCCCGCTACACGTGCTGCCGGAGTCAGCCATGAGCTAACATTGAAAAAATCGGAAGTGGTAGAACTGCTTTTTGATGACGAAACCACCTGGTTTTGCAATGCAGATACTTTGGAAGATGTATTTCCGGAGGCTGTGTCCATCAAGCGATCTGCCAACGAGGCGTTTGTAATACCGGCCGGCATCAGTAATGTACATGCAGAAAGAGGATTGGTGGGCGATGTGCTGTTAAAAGCCATTAATGTGTTTACGAAGAAAAAACTAAATGTAGAAATCCGGGAGTTGGCTGCAGATTTAGAACGAAAACAATTGGAAAACCGAAGCGGCCTTTACAGCATAGATCAGGATTTTCATTTCAAAGAGTTTGCTCCGGTTGTTTCCAACAAACCCTTCATTCTTTTCCTGCACGGTACCAACTCATCCAGCAAAGGATCTTTTGGAGAACTCATTCAGTCTGAGGTATGGCGTTATTTGCACAAGCAGTACGAAGGGCAGGTGCTGGCATTGGAACATGAAACGCTTACCAAAAGTCCGCTGGAAAATGTACTGACCATCGTAGAGCAATTGCCACAGCATGCATCCGTACAACTGATAACCCATAGCCGTGGCGGCCTGGTGGGCGATGTGCTGGCCCGTTTTTGCAGCAGCAACGAAAGCAACCGCGGCTTTGACAGCAACGAAGTCAATTTTCTTAAAAAAGAAAAACGGTCTGCTGATGTAAAAAATATTGAAGCCATCAATAAATTGCTTGCTAATAAAAAAATCACCGTTAGCAAATTCATCAGGGTGGCTTGCCCTGCAAGTGGCACTACGCTGGCATCAGGCAGGATGGATAATTTTTTCAACATGACCTTTAACCTGGTTGGGCTGGCTACCGGGCTCATGGCTAACCCGGTTTATGTGTCTTTCAAAAGTCTTGCATCCTCGGTTATTAACTGTAAAAATTATGTAGATATTCTGCCCGGGCTGGAAGCTATGAATCCTGATTCTCCTTTCATCAAAGCGCTCAACAGCCCGTCCACACAGGTGATCCTGGACAATCCGCTGGCGATTGTGTCTGGCAATTGTAAAACCAAGCTTAGCTTTAAAGCTTTGCTCATCATTGCCTCAAAATTATTTTTTACAAAGCACAACGATCTTGTTGTTAATACAGCAGCCATGTACCGCGGCGCCATCCGGCAAAGCAATGTTCAATATTTTTTAGACGAGGCCACGGATGTAGATCATTTTCATTACTTTAAAAACCCTCAAACACAAGCAGCTATTTTGGAGGCACTGAAGGCCAATGGAGATGCCGCTATTCCTGGCTTTACAATTTTGCAAAGAGGTGCCGCTGGTCTTGACAGGAACGCCATTTTAAAATTAGACGGCGGGCAGGTATTCGCTCAAACAGTTACGGGTACACGCCCTATTGTTGTGCTGCTGCCTGGCATCATGGGTTCCAACCTGGGCGCATCAGACAAACTGATCTGGATCAACTATCTAAGATTCCTTGCAGGCGATCTCAAGAAACTTGACATCAAAGCCCCGGGTATACAGGCACAGTCGCTCATAAAAACCTCTTATGCTAAATTGGTAAAGCACCTGCAACAGAACTATGATGTAGTAACATTTGCATTTGATTGGCGGCTGCAACTCAATGAAACTGCCGTTGTACTAAAGAATAAGATTGAAGAGCTGCTCACTTACAAGCAACCCATTAAAGTTATTGGTCACTCCATGGGTGGTGTACTGGTGAGAGATTTCATGGTATCCCAACGAGCTACCTGGGCAAAACTGAACAGTTCTGCGGGTTTCCAGCTCATCTTCCTGGGTGCGCCGCTAGGTGGTTCCTACCGCATACCATATGTACTTTTTGGCAACGATGCCATCATTGATAAAATAAGCAAGCTCGATATTTTTCACAGCAAGAAAGAACTGTTGGGCATCTTTTCAAAATTTCCTGGGTTGCTTAGTTTGTTACCTCACACCCGGCAAAAAGACAATGATTTTGGTACTGCACAAACATGGAAATTGATGTTGGAGGCAAAGGGCGACAACAGCTGGCCGCTGCCAACGGATAGCGATCTGAAGGTGTTTGATAGCTATCGGAACAAAATTGCGGCATCCATAGCCAGCAGCGACTTTGACAACGCTGTGTACATTGCGGGAAAAGACAAAGCAACGCCTTGCGCCTACCGGGTAGACACCACGGCGCAGGGAAAAGAACTTACTTTTTTGAGCACTGCAGAAGGTGATCAAAGCGTGACATGGGAGAGTGGTATTCCAAAGAAAATGATAGAGAATAATACGGTGTATTATGTAAATGTTTCACACGGCGCCCTGGCAAACGAACCGTCTTTATTTAGAGGCATAGAGGAAATATTAGCACATGGAACAACGGCGCTGTTCTCTAAAATACGGCCGCTGGTTAGAGGTTCCGAAAAATTGTTTAAAACACCTGTGGTAGATGATCATGATCTTTCGCCGGAAGCCGTAGAGAATGCCTTGCTTGGGCTCACACCTGTAGAAGAACAGTTTGTACCAGAGCTGCCGCTGAAGATCACCGTTAGCAATGGAGATTTGCGCTACGCTGCTTTTCCGTTGATAACAGGTCATTTTTTAAATGATGGAATTACCAGTGCGGAAGCCCAGGTGGATAAGCAGCTGCAATATGCTTTATCAGACAGGAACCAACTCGGCATCTATCCCGGCGAAATTGGGAGCAGCGAAGTGTTCATCAACATGAACGACGCTTTCAAAGGCGCAGTAATAGTAGGGCTGGGCACTCAGGCAGGGTTCACTGCTTTTCAACTTACCCAATCTGTAGAGCTCGGGGTAATCAAATATTTACTGAGTATAGAAGCCAATACTTCCTGCGTAACAGATGCAGATGGAGCCATCGGAATTTCTTCTTTGCTCGTGGGTAGTGGCTATGGCGGATTGTCTATTGAAAACGCTGTGCGTGCAGTGATACAAGGTGTGCAAAACGCTAATGGTAAGCTCAAAAAGTTACATGCAGAAACCAGTGCTATGGTGCAGCACCTGGAATTTGTAGAGCTCTACGAAGACGCAGCACTCGGCGCTTTTTATTCTTTGCGAAAAATAGAAAAGGAAAATGACAGGATGCTCAACATCAGCATTCACCCAAAAATAAACGATATGCTGGGTGCCCGTAAGCGCATCCTGGCCCGCAGCAGCGACGCCTGGTGGAACAGGGTGGTAGTGAAACAGAAAGAATCTTTCACTGCTTCAAAAGACCGTACTTGTTTTGTGTTCAGTGCCAGTACAGGGGCTGCAAGAGACCTGGAAAAAGATCTTTACCTAAGCCCATCACTCATAACTGAAATGCTCGATGAAATATCTACCAGCAATGCATGGACTCCCGAGTTGGCAAAAACAATTTTTGAATTGCTGGTGCCCAACGATTTTAAAGAACAGTTAAAGCGCAGGAGCAATGCAAGTTGGGTGTTGGACGATGACACGGCAGGCTACCCCTGGGAATTGTTGCAAGATAGCGTTACAGAAGCAAAACCTTTTTGCATCAGCGCTGGCATGATACGGCAGTTGAGTGTAAAAGATACCCCCTACCGAATCAATACCGTTACAGCAAACAACGTGCTGGTGGTGGGAGATCCTTTTTTAGACGGTTATATTACACAACTGCCCGGGGCGCTGCGGGAGGCAGAACTGGTGGCACAAAAATTAGATGCCGGCAGTTTTAAAATTACCAGCAGCATCAATGAAAAGTCTGCAGGCATTATCAAAAAACTTTTTTACAAAGATTATAAGATCATTCACCTGGCCGGTCATGGCGTGTTCAATGCCGCAGATCCCTCCAGGTCTGGAATGGTGATAGGAAACGGTGTGTTTTTAACCACGGCAGAAATAGCGCAAATGAGTTCTGTGCCACAGTTTGTATTTGTAAACTGCTGCTACCTTGGCAAAACAGATGCTACTGCCGAAGCGCTTTACCGTAACCGTTACCAGTTGGCGGCCAGCATAGGCGTGCAACTTATCCGGAATGGGGTGAAAGCAGTGATTGTAGCTGGCTGGGCGGTGAATGACGAAAGTGCGCTTGACTTTGCAGAAGTGTTTTATGCTAGCATGCTCAACGGCTATAGTTTTGGCGATGCGGTGAGAGAAGCCCGTATGCATTGCTTTGACAAAGACAACCGTAACAACACATGGGGTGCTTATCAATGCTATGGAGACCCTTACTACAAATTTGATATGCGCCAAAGCAGTGGACAACAATTGCCGGAATATGTGATAGAGGAGGAGGCAGAAATAGACCTTGCCAATTTGTACAATAACATGGCCATGGGAGCACCCACAGATGCTGAAGTATTGCAAAAATTACAGACAATTTCTCAAGAGGTGGACAGGGCAGGTCTACGCAATGCGGCTATCACCGAAAAGGAGGCATTTATTTACGCTCAGTTGCTGCAATATGATTTGGCGCTCGTAAAATTTGATGACCTTATGAAAATGGAGAAAGCTGCATTTTATGTTTCTACCTTGGAAATATTTTGTAACACCAAAGCAAAAAAGGCAGTGCATGAGTTTAAGGCAGGGGTGCTTAAAACCACTGCTGCTGTTGCAGAAATGACAAAGAACATCAACGAGCTGAATAACCTGCTTTACATTAGCCCCACAGCGGAGCGGTATAATTTATTGGGCAGCACTTTCAAAAGAAAAGCCTTTGTTTCTACTTCGTTTGTTCAAAAAAGAAAGGCACTCGCAGAGGCGGCCTACAACTACCAGCATGCCTTTACCATTTCGGGTGAGGAAGCCAAAATGTACCCGCTCATCAACTGGTATATCTTAGAAAGTATATTGGTAGCAGTAGGAGAACGCAAGTGGGAAGAGGCTGTGGGCAGTGGCCAACTAAAATATGAGTTACCAGCACTGGCGGGTATGCATGCTTTGCTGCAGCAGCATAAAGATGAATTGGCCCGGGGTAAAAAGCGGGGCTATTTGTATGATCAGCAAATTGCTGGTGCCAATATTCTATTATGCGAAAATTTATTGGTACCCCAAAAAGCTACTCAAAAAGACTTTGACGATTTGCTGATGGCATATCGCAAAACCTGGGTGAAAGTTGGATCGAGGGCAAGGAAGATGGGTGAAATAGAACAACTGGAGATTATCATAGATGCTCTTGCCATATCCACCTCCAAAACAGTTATCCGTTTAAATAAAATGCTTATGGGCGTGAAGGATGCTTTGGAGAAAATGGTAAACAATTCGGGACAGCAGCCTTAGGATAACTTTCCCGCATTACAACAAAAACGTAAACTGTTCCGTAAATCTGTGCAGATGAGAACTGTCCCTCATATTAATGCATGGAGTAGATCAGCGTCCATTTGCGAAAAAAAACTGCGGTGATTTGCGGAAAAAAATCTTCAGCAATAAAACAATATTTTACTGGTACCGCTCCGTGTCTTGCTTCCTGCTGTGCAGGTTCAGCCTCACAATCCAACCCTCCATACTGTTGAGCATTTCTACTTCGGCTACAAAATTTTTATAATGGTCCGAATATTCTGTGGGTTTCAATATGCTGGTAGTGAAACGCAGGCTTTCAGAAGGACTTATCACTTCACCATCGAATGAAATTTTTTGCATACCCACTTTAAATTTGGTCTGCTTTAGTTGTTTGATCGCATTTTTATAAGCTTTACTTGCATCCTTAAAGTCTTCCCCCTCGTACAACAAGGCTTGCCAGCTTGCTGTAGTGTCCTGCCTGGAATGAAACCGATAAATTACACAGGAACTGGCACCAGGCAGACCGACTGTTGATGCGAAAATATCACGGTCTTCGTCGGGTTCTAAAGCCATACCCTGGATGTCTAAATAATTGTGTTGGTAGTTTTCTACCACCTTGCAAAGAGAATCAGCAAAGGGGCTTGCGGGTAAGACTTTTTGTAGCAACTGTGCCTGTGAAAATTGTAAAAATAATACGAATACGAAAAAGAGTGTGAAAGATTTTAACATAGTTGTAGATTGGTTTCGTGTGCAATTTAAGGGTTGATTAGTTCTGTTCGTTCTATAATTCACAAAAAACGTAATAGCCCGTCATTTGTTGTATAAGTTGAATGATCATACTGCTCTCTAATAAAAGCTTGTGAAGTTTCACAGAAAGGAGCTTTCTTCTTTATCGCCATGAATCTCTCTACCCATACTTTATACTTCCTAACAAGTCATACTGTTGTGTTTTGTCATGCTGAGGTACGAAGCATCTCAACTCCGTAATCTTAAGATTTTTTTGAAGATCCAGGTTGGATTAAAACACTGCAACAGTATTCAGCCGAAACAGTGCTGATACATTCCAATCTTTCTCGGTTTCATCTTAACGCCTTTATGCGCAGATGCTTCGTGCCTCAGCATGACAGTAGGTAGTTTTCTGCTTTGTGATGTTGCGCTTCAATCCTGGTATGCGCAAATGCTTCGTGCCTCAGCATGAGAGGAGGGGTTTTTCTGCTTTATCGCCTTACATCTCACAAGCCACACTTAATACTTCCTGGAAAAAGCATACTGTTTTGTTTGTCATGCTGAGGTACGAAGCATCTCTACTTCCGAAGCTTAGGATTTTTGAAGAAGCAGGTTGCACTAAAACATTGCAACATTATTGAATCGAAATGCTGGTAATTCAACTCCACATTTTGTCGGTTGCGTTTCAACATCTGAAGGGTAAGATGCTTCGTGCCTCAGCATGACAGCAGGTAGTTTTCTGCTTTGTGATGTTGCGCTTCAATCCTTGTATGCGCAGATGCTTCCGGCCTCAGCTTGACAGGAGGGGTTTTCTCCTTTATCGCCTTACGTCTCAAAGCCCAGACTTAATACTTCCTGGAAAAAGCAAACTGTTTTGTTTTGTCATGCTGAGGTACGAAGCATCTTTACTTCCGAAGAATTTGATTTTATTAAGAAACCAGGTTGGACTAAAACACTGCAGCAGTATTCAATCGAAACGGTGCTGATAAATTCCAATTTTGCCCAGTGCCTGCCCCGACAATAGTCATATTAGAAATTATTTCTGTAGGAAAATGACTATAAATAGTTAGCACCATGTACTACAAAATGCTATTTTGATCCGTGTATCTTTGCTCTACCAATATCGAATATCCTTAGCAAAATAAATTATCCTTAGAGAAACCGCCGTTACGAATATCCAATATCTCTGAAAAAAAGTAAAACCACAAGTATGAAAAACCTTCGCTTCACAACGAAGGTTTTTTTATGCCCACCACAGGCCTGCTACGAGCGCCAAAGAACACAGCATTAAACGTAGGATCAGGAATGGTGGCATAAGCGCCCACATATCCTGACACTTAAATTCGTCAATGCAAGGCTGTTTTCTTTTTTTCATGATCCGGTGTTTATATTTTAGAGTTTTTTGAACCTTGCCACCAGTGCGCATCTGCATTGTTAATTCTAATTCTGCCTACAACTTATCTATAAATCAAGTATTTTTCCGGTATGAAAGCGGCTTCGGTTAAAGAAATTAAATCGGCATTAGAAACCATTCCCCCGGGCCAGCTTATGGAAATTTGTTTAAGGCTCATAAAGTTTAAAAAAGAAAATAAAGAGCTGGCCACCTATCTTTTGTTCGACGAAGCACATGAGGCCGGCTATGTGAACAACGTAAAAGCAAGCCTCGACAGCTTATTTGAGGAAGTGAACAAAACCAACCTATACTTTGCAAAGAAAACACTGAGAAAGATTGTTCGAACAACAGCAAAGTTCATTCGCTATAGCGGGCAGGCTACTACCGAAGTAGAATTGTTGCTGCATGTAGCGGAGCAAACGGTGCTGTTGCAATTACCCATGCATAAGAATACATCCCTGCAAAACATTTATCTGGGAGTAATTAAAAAGATCAACAAAGCGGTAGAGGGCTTACACGAGGACTTACAATATGATTACCTGCGACAGCTGAAAGCAATTGAGCAACTCCCATTAAAATAAATTTATCGGTAGATCCTTCTAACAAAATATTAAGGCCACATGATAACATCCGTTCATGATTTTAAGCACATTTTTTTTATAGGTATTGCAGGCACCGGCATGAGTGCAATTGCGCAATACCTTGCGGGTACCGGAAAAATCGTGTCAGGCAGTGACCGGTATTTTGTTCCCGGAGCACCCAACGAAACAAAAACCAAATTAGAAGCAGAAGGCATTCAATGTTTTTTGCAGGATGGTACAGGTATGCAGGAGAGGTTGGATCTTGTAGTGGTATCAACAGCGGTGGAAGATACTGTGCCGGAAGTGCAAAAAGCCAGGGCACTCAACATACCTATTATTAAAAGGAGTGAACTGCTGGCGCTCATTGCCAAAAGCAAAAAGACGATTGCCGTAGGAGGTACTTCTGGTAAGAGTACCACTAGCGCCATGTTGTTCCAGGTGTTAGAAAAAGCAGGCAAAGCTCCGAGCATTATCAGTGGTGCCGGCCTGGTGAGTATTATAAAAGAAGGACGTATAGGCAATGCAAAAGTAGGAGCG
>JANPJW010000261.1:0-30979 GCA_031425715.1 Chitinophagaceae bacterium
ACTCTTTGTATCTACCGGAGAAAAATCAATATTGGAAGGTCGTAAACAATCGCAGTGGCTCTACTCGGGCCTCGGTAAAATTTTTAGAATTACTGCAGATGGCAAACCAGCAGCAGGCAATCCTTTTGCAAACGAGAAAGATGCCATGCCGGAAATCTATTCTTATGGTCACCGGAACCCGCAGGGCCTGGCATTTCATCCTGAAACCGGAGAGTTGTGGGAAAGTGAATTTGGCCCTCGTGGTGGCGATGAATTAAATCTAATTAAACCCGGAAAAAATTACGGCTGGCCTACTATTACTTATGGTATAGAATACAATGGTGACAAAGTAGGCGGTGCCATACAAAAACAAGCAGGGATGGAACAGCCCGTGTATTACTGGGACCCCGTGCTTTCGCCAAGCGGTATGACTTTTTACAGCGGTAACGCCATACCCGAATGGAAAAATAATTTGTTCATAGGCGGCCTTAGCAGCATGCACATAGCAAGGCTGGTGATAGAAAATAATAAAGTGGTAGGAGAAGAGCGTTTGTTGGTAAATGAAAAAGAACGCATCAGGGATGTAGCAGAGCAGGATGGAAAATTATACGCAGTGTCAGATGGAGGTGTGCTTTTTAGGATAAGCAAAAAGTAAGGGCCGGTGAATGTGAATTGTGAGGGGGTGAATTGTGAATGTCCTATTCATTTCATTTACTAAAAGTTGTAATTGTTAGGCCTCCACACCACATAAAAAAAGTGAAAAGGAAATCCTTTTCACTTTTTTTATGTGAACCTGAGTCAATTGTGGATGGACAACGGCGCATATTCACAGGCGGTCTCTCGCCTTTCGCCTTTGACCATTCAGCATTCAGCATTCGCAACCTTAGTTACTAAACATTTTTGCCATCACAGTTTTATCGTGTCCATAAATATCATCTGCAAAGTGGAGCAAACCACTGTCGTCTACCCAGGCCGTGTAATAAGTTATTAAAACCGGCACCGGCTTTTTAAGTTTCACATACTGTTCGTCTCCACTATTCATGGCTTCATCAATTTTACCCGGCGTCCAGGAAGGGTCGCCTTCTAACAGATAGTTGGCCATTTTGGTAGGATCGCTCAGCCTTATACAGCCATGGCTGTATGCTCTCTTATCCTTACCAAAGAGACTTTTGGCGGGCGTGTCATGGAAATAAATATTGAAACTGTTTGGGAAAAGAAATTTTACTTTACCCAGGGAATTTCCTTCGCCGGGCAATTGCCTGATAGAGGGCAGACCACCCTCGTTTCCATTAATTTCCATGTTGTGAGTAGCAAGGTAATTTGGGTTAGATTCCATGGCTGGCAAAATTTCCTTTTTTACAATACTTGGTGGTACGTTCCAATACGGACTGAACACCACCTGGTTAAGGTCGCCCGTAAACATCATGGTATTGTGCCCATCTTTACCCACCACCACATTCATATCAAAAATCTTTGTTTTACCATCCTTTACATGCAAAATAAATTCGGGGATGTTCACCACAATCATGGGGCCGCTTGGTTCATTGATGATCCATTGCATGCGTCCCATGTTTAACAACAACTGTTTGATACGGTCTGCTACCGGTACATTCAAATCTTTAATTTGCCCATCAGTCAGCTTCCCTGTTGGCGCATAACCAAATCTTATCTGCATATTCCTGATACCTGCTTCCAGTGAGGCATCATAAACATCTAACGTATCCAGGGGCATATCGCCTGTGATTTGCAAGCGTTTCTTCAGCATCAGCACATCGGGGGAGCTCATCCCTTGCTTGAGTGACTTAGCCGTGACGGTGAGTGCAGGCCACCCCCCCTTTTGGGCAATAGCATAATAATTTTTTAGTTGATCCTTCAGCAATTTATAAGAGGTATTTACGTTTTCGTAATATTTTCCGTCTTTATGTTTCTTATTGATGAGCGAATCGGCAAGCTTTAAGGCGTCCTCCTTTCTACTGGGAATAAAACGTTCCATCTCTTTGCGCTTAATGTACCCATCTTCTATATTATTAAGAGAATGAATGATGAAATTTTTGGTAAGCATAAACTCTGTTTGCAGGATGTTCTTATTGTCTGCAGAAACTGCAAAGCCGTCCTCTTCTTCTGTATAGCCCGACATACTCTTTTCCAGGGCTTTGTTCATTAATGCCGTATCGTTTCGGTAATTGGTTTGGTAGTTGTGCATGTTCCAGAATCCTCTTGCCTGCTCGGTGAGACCGGTTTTGGAGAACCAGGCAAACTGGTAATTGCGCACATTGTAAAACCCAATCATGCGCCTGGCTATTTTGGGCTCTATCCCGGGCTGGCTGATAAAATTGACCAATTGCATACTGTCTAAAAATAAATCGTTGTAAGCATTGCTTGTGTTAATGCTGTAATCCCTTTTAGAGATTTTCTTTTCTTTCTTAGGATCGTCCTGGTCTGAACTTTCAGACTGGCTCTTTTTTGACTTGCAGGAAAGCATGGCAACTATCACTAAGCTGCTGATTAGGAGGGTTTTTTTCATAAGATTGTAATACGCAAATCTTATGCCCTCCCCTAAGACCGCAAATGCAGACCCTTGCTTGAAATAACTGGGTAAATTTTTACCTAAGAGCGAGGAAACCAGCGGATGTCCTTAGAAAACCATGCAATTAACCTGGCTCCCGCCCTGTTTTGGCCTCTGCCTCAGGACTTTTCAGATGATTGAAACATGCAACCGTAAACTTTGCTCAGGGATTTGTCGCCATTCGCCATCACTATTTACCACTCATAAAATCAACAGAAATTGATAGTATTAGAAGTTTCTTACCTAAAAGCACTAGCAGTCAATACTTTAGAATTTTTCATAGTACTGTTAGATGGCCATTACCAATTATTGACTTACTACTTTGTATTGCATAGTACATTCCTATACCCTATCTTTGTTTTATCAAAGCAAATCAACAACACAAAACATTTAAAAAAATTAAAAACACGATCATGAACACACAAAACAACAGCTTGATTTCTACATTAAGCAAAGCAGAAACTACCCAACTTACTACAGTAGTGAACGAAACAATTGCCTTTGTAACCAAGGAAACAAAACCTTTTACCGCTGCAGAATTATGGAATGTGCAACGTCAAAAAAGAAGTTTTGTGCAAAGAAGGTACAACGCAGCCTAAACCGCTTAGTACCAACAGCAACACACGATGAAAGCAACATCCTGCCCAAAAAGGATGTTGCCGTGAGAGGGAGCCTCAGTATCAGGCAAAAATGTTTTCTTTGCATCCTCATGTCATTACAGATAACAGCCATTAATTCTGGCAGCAATGGAAATTGCTACTACGTGGGCAACCAAAAGGAGGCTGTTTTAATAGATGTAGGGATTTCCTGCACGGCGGTTGAAAAACGGATGGCGCTCCTGGGCTTGCCCATGAGCAGGCTGAAAGCCATCTTTGTAAGCCACGAGCACACCGATCATACAAAGGGAGTTTCAACGCTGGCCAACAAGTATGCACTTCCGGTATACATCAACAACCAAACTGCCAGCAATGGTCCGAGACTCATCAAACACCTGTCTGTAAACTTTGCGGCGCATCTGCCCATTGCCATTGGAGATTTACGGATAATTGCATTTCCTAAATGTCATGATGCCAGCGATCCCCACAGTTTTCTGATTAGTGATCATAACCTGAGCGTGGGAGTGTTTACAGATCACGGCACCGTGTGCGATCAAACCATTCACTATTTTAAAAAGTGTCATGCTGCATTCCTGGAATCTAACTACGATGAAACGATGCTGCAAAACGGACCCTACAGCGAACCGTTGAAGGAACGGATTCGGGGGGGCATGGGTCATTTATCCAATTCCCAGGCCCTGGAACTTTTCAAGGCACATCGCCCGCCATTCATGACGCACCTCATCCTGTCTCACTTGTCCCGCACCAACAATACACCCGCAATTGCTTCACAACTTTTTATGCCGCACGCTGGCAACATTGTGGTCATTGTTGCTTCCCGGGTTGAAGCAACCCCCGTCTTCTCCCTTGCTGTTTAATGCCCCCGTGAATTTATAATATCTCCATGGGAGCGGTAGTTCCTTTAATATGTACTAAGTAACGCATGATTTGTACTATCCGATCACAGACTGGATACCAAAAATGTTAATTTGGTTTAACATTAATCATTTAAATATTTAAACGTATGAAAAAGCTATCAAGATTATCCGGACTCCTTTTGCTCACTGTTTTAATTGCCGTTTCCTGCAAAAAAACAGATAACACCGTTTCCACCACTGAGCAGGGAGTTTCCGCTGAAATAAAGGCTATGGCTGTTGCGGCTGGCTTCAACACAACAGGCATGACTGCTACCCCAGATGGTTATTTAATTGAAGGGGACATCTTACTTACCAAGACTGAACTTGCAGAAATGGGAAATAACAACGGCCCGGAACTGGTTATCGCCAACGAGGAGCATTATCGTACTACCAACACGGTAAGTGGCACAAGAACTATCACAGTTTCTTTAAATACTACGCAAGCCAATTTTGTATCTGCCACAACAGAAGCCATCCGGAGGTACAACGCCTTACCCCTGCGCATAAAATTTCAAAGGGTAAGTGGCACCAGTGCAGAAATCAATATCAAAACCTTTTACCAGGTTAGCAATACCTTGGGCAGTGCAGGTTTCCCCTCTGGTGGCAATCCTTACAACACGGTAAACATGAATACTTACTGGTACAATTCCAGCATCGGAGTAAATGCCCTGGCAACTACCATTGCTCATGAAATGGGCCACTGTATTGGCTTCCGTCACACAGATTATATGAATCGATCTTATAGCTGCGGTGGCACCGCCACCAATGAAGGCACAGCAGGTGTGGGAGCAGTATACATCACAGGTACACCCACCGGGCCAAGTGCAGGTTCCTGGATGCTTGCCTGTAGCAGCACTTCTACCAACAGGCCTTTTACGAGCGCCGACAATACCGCTTTAAACTTCGTATACTAGACAGAAATCTTTTTACGCACCCCTTCTTTTCACCAGGAAGGGGTGTTTTTATTTTACTGATGTTGAAAAAGTTGGTGAATAAAACTCCGGAGGAACTCCACAAATGAACGCTGTTCTCTGATTATAAATTATATTAGCATAACACAATTTCAAGCCACCAACTTTAACGATATCCTGATAAGTGAAATCCAATTTCTTCATACAGCCGGCATTCGCCTTCTGCAGCCCTTTAACTTTCCTTATATTCTCACTGACCCTCCTGCAGACTCATATTACTTTGGCTCAAAATAGCAAAGCTTTAAAAGATGATAGCCTTTTCACCAAGTTCCGGGCTGCTACCAATAACAAGAACGAAACTTATTTTATTATAAAACGAAATGCATCAACGGTTTTTGCAAAAGAAAACCCAGAGCTGATGAGAGCTTTGTCTGCCAATGTGAGCATTGTAAAAGGCAAACCTGCAAGGGCGAAAGAGTCGGGTATTGTGGCAGTAGCAGTTGCCGATGACCTGTGGAAACTTTCGCCGGCATTATCAGCCTCTCCCACTTTGTTTAGTAACAAGGAGCAAACCTTTTTAATAAGCGCCCTCAACATCCTTAAACTGGCAGAAGACCTTCTCCGCCGCCGGGTTGCAGTAAAGTTGCTGGGAGTGGTGGAACCCTATCAATCTGCTGTGATTACCTGCAGCGGAAATTTTTTAAGAACCAATATTTTACCGCACCCAAATGTAATATTTGCTGACCTGTTCTTAAAGCCAACGCCAGAGATCCTTGTAATAGGTTATAACCGCCGGCTGCAAAACATCAATCGCTTTCAGCACGCATGGCCGGAAGTAAACGGAAAGGGAACAACCATCGGTATCAAAGAACAAAAAATGAGTGAGGTAGACATTGACCTCCTAAAGAGGGTGAAAAATTCTACCCTGGCGGCTACCGCTACTGACGAACACGCCAGTGTTGTGGCTACGCTGGCGGGAGGTGCCGGTAATAGTTTTTACAGCGGCAAAGGAATAGCATGGCAGTGCGACTTCTACCCATCATCGTTCTCTAATTTATTTCCAGACGACGCCCAGGTTTTAGCCCAGCATAAAGTGTGGGTTCAAAACCATTCTTATGGCACCGTCATCCAAAATTTTTATGGTGCCGAAGCGCAGGCTTACGACCTCCAAACCTCTCAAAATAAAAATATAGTGCATGTATTTGCCTCTGGCAACAGGGGGCAAGAGGCGGCCACGCAGGGAACCTATAGTGGTTTAAGAGGTTTTGCCAACCTTACCGGCAATTTTAAAATGGCCAAAAACATTATTACGGTAGCTGCTACAGATACAGGAGGCAGCATTGCCCCATTTAGTTCTGCCGGCCCCTTATACGATGGCAGACTAGGCCCCCAACTTGCGGCCCTCGGTGCCAGTGGAACATCTGATGCGGCAGCTATCGTGAGTGGCACCGTAGCAGTGTTGCAACAGGTGTACAAAGACAGCAACGGCCAGGCCCTACCGCCTGCTTCCCTCCTAAAATCTATTCTTTTTAATACGGCAGACGATATTGGCAGTAGAGGCATAGACTATCACTCTGGCTATGGATCTCTTAATATTTTCAACGCCATCCAATTAATGCGACAAAGAAAATTCGATGTAGGATTGGTGGCACAGGGACAAAGTTGGACAAAGAACATCAGCCTACCGACGAAATTGGGTCAGCTTAAAATAACCCTTGCCTGGACCGACACTGCAGCAACGCTGAACAGTTTTAAAAGCCTCGTGAATGACCTGGACCTGCAGCTCATAGAACTGAATACCGGCAAGGTTTACTTACCCTGGTGCCTGAGCCAGTTTGCGGCCATTGATTCGCTGAACCTGCTGCCACAACGGGGAAGAGATTCCGTAAACACAGCGGAACAGCTCAGCGTTGATTTGCCAGCTGCCGGCAGCTACCAGGTAAAAGTAAATGGAAGACAAATAACGGGCGGGGGTGCACAAGCCTTTCACATAGCCTACAGTTGGGATACCCTGGGAACATTTAATTTTACGAGCCCTGTAAATGCAAGTGATTTAGACAGAGATGAAAACCCAAATCTCAGCATCACATGGGAATCGGTTGAATCAGATACCAGTAAGCAAGGGGAGCTGTGGGTCAGTTATAACAGTGGCAACAATTGGAAACTTATTGCTAACTCCGTTAAACTATCTGCCGGCAGATATTCCTGGCCGCTGCCGGACACAGCTAGCAGAACCATATTTAGAATGGATAACGGTTCCGGTTCGTTTTATTCCAAAGAGTTCATGCTAGCACCACTCACCAAATTATCCGTGAGCTATTTGTGCACAGATTCGATGCAGCTTATTTGGAACAAGTATGTGGATGCGGTAGCCTATCATTTGTATGCCCTCACAGATAGCCCTTACTTAAAACTAGTGGCCACCTTAGCAGACACGCTGCTGATGTTACCACGAAACAGCAGTAGCAGCCAGCTGTATGCTGTGCAGCCTGTTACCAGCAGTGGGTTATTTGCCAGCAGGAGTTACGCTATCGATGTAAGAAAGCAAGGCGTCAATTGCTTTTACAAAACGTTGCTCGCAGAAAACAACCTTGATAAAATAGATCTCATCCTACACTTGAGTTCAACCGTGATGGCAGATAGCATCGTTTTTGAAAAGCTGGACCAAAACGGACGGCTGCTCCGCATTCTTGGTTCCAATGTTGTTACGACGGGATCGGAAGAATACACTGCTGAAGATTTACGACCGGTGGCGGGTCTTAACTACTACAGGGCCACGATTGTTTTTAGCAATGGCAAAAGAATTATTACTGACACAGTCCGGGTTTTGAGCAATGGCAAAAAATTACTTTACCTATATCCAAATCCGGTCGAACCCGGGCAGCAGGTAGTTTTCCAACTCAGAGACTTTTCGCCGGGTTTAACGCTGCAGATAACTGATGTGATGGGAAGGCTGGTTAGAACAGAGACTATAGGAGCCACAGGTAAAATAGATACCAGAAAGCTCGTGGCAGGTTTATACCTGGTTACGATTTTAAAAGACGGCCAATATTTAGAAACCGGGAAACTGCTGATTTCTCATTAACGTAAATAATCGTGTAAACACATTCAACATTCACCAGCATATGCATACTACCACTTTTTACATTGATTTTGAGTACGAAGATCTCTTTGACTATGCACAGCAACTGGCTCAAAAACTAGGTGTAAATTTTTCCAACAACGAGATTATCTACCCTTCTCATATTGCGAAAGGGTCTTCCAGATTTTTTAAGATCAACGAATTTATGTCGTACCAGGTAGCGCATTATACGGCAAGGCAACGCATGATATTCAAGCGCTCTGCCACCGCTCAAAACCACATTACCATCAGCTTCCAGGATTTTACTTTTGCAAAATGCGCAGAGCACGACTATGATTGCAACGAGATTATATTGAACAATAAAAGCCTCGGCTCCATCCAATGTAAAAGTACACGCATGCAGGAGCATGTAGTGATAGAGGCAGGTATGGAGGTAAAAGTCATTCTTGTTTTAATGAAGGAACACTGGGTTGACCATGTATTGCACGACTCTGTAAGTAAAGAAAGATTTATCCGTTACCTGGTAAACCAAAACGCCAATTTGAGAAAAGAATTTTTGAGCCCGGTTCAAAATAAACTTTACAACGAAATATTTACTGGTGATACTTTTACCTTGCTGCAGAACCTCTACTATGATGGTAGGATCATGAGTTTGCTGGAAAGTTTTTTAAAAGAGATTCTTACCAAAGAAGACGAAGAAATGGGAACCCCATTTATGGGAGCCAGCTACGAAGACATCCAAATGTTGCAAGTAGCAGAAAGATACCTCAACGATAATTTGCAGCATCCATTTCCGGGAGTAGAATTTTTGTCTCGTACCTGTTGCATGTCCCGAACAAAATTCATCAACTTATTTCAAAAAGTGTACGGCCTCAGTTCTTTTGAATATTCGCAAAAAAGACGGCTCCTCATTGCATATGATCTTATGCGATCGGGTAATTCTGTAAGTGAGACCGCCAAAGTAATTGGATATACCGGGGTCAACAATTTTGCCACTGCCTTCAAGAAAGAGTTTGGTCTCCTGCCCAGTGAACTGATTGGGCAGCTCAGGGAGAATTAAAGCCGTGTTCGATGGGGAATGTTTAGTTCTCCGTGACCGGTTGTAAGTGAGGTGCTTTCACCGTTGACTTTTGGGCTTTTACCTTTCACAACAAAAATCAAACTTCATTTTCCAAAACCCGCCCCTGCTCAAAATCGCTGATATTTTTCAATGTAACCTTCGCTATTTCCATCAAAGCTTCATCCGTTAAAAAGGCTTGGTGCGAAGTGATCAACACATTCGGAAAACTTAGCAACCTAAGAATGACATCATCCTGGATTACATTTTCGCTGAGGTCATGAAAAAACAGTTGCGCTTCCTGTTCGTATACATCTATACCAACATAACCCAATTGGCCACTTTTAAGGGAATGGATAACATCCTTTGTGTTAACCAGGGCTCCCCGGCTGGTGTTGATGAGCATAGCACCTCGCTTCATAGTTTGTAAACTCTCTTTGTTAATGAGGTGGGTTGTTTCTGCAGTAAGCGGGCAATGCAGGCTCACAATGTCTGATTGCTTTAATAATGCTGAGATGGATACATATTGTACGCCAGCGTCCACAAGGCTTGTGTCTTCAAAAATATCATGCGCAAGTAAATGGCAGCCCATGCCCAACATTATTTTTGCAAAACAAGCGCCTATTTTTCCGGTTCCTATCACGCCTACTGTTTTACCAAAAAGATCAAAACCAGTAAGCCTATCCAAAGAAAAATTTCCTTCTCTTACCCTGTTGTAGGCCTTGTGTGTTTTTCTGTTCAGCGTCATTATCAAAGCAAGTGCATGCTCCGCCACCGCATGTGGAGAATAAGCTGGAACCCTCACCAGCTTAAGGCTTTGCTCATGGGCCACTTGTACATCTACATTGTTGAAGCCCGCACAACGCAAGGCAATAATTTTTACACCCAGTTCTGCCAAAGTTTTTATAACTGCTGCATTCAGTTGATCATTTACAAAAACACACACTGCCTGGCAATCCTTTGCCAGGTTAACGGTCTGCTCGTTGAGGCTCGCCTGCAAAAACTTAATGGTATGTTCGCTTCCCTGCTGCTCAAAAGATTGTTGATCGTATGGCTGGGTAGAAAAAAATGCTATTTTCATTCGTTGAAAATACAGTTCTTTTAAGCAAACAAAAAAGCTTTGTTGAATGCAGGTATGCTATAAACTGCTCTATTACTGTAGTACCAGAGCAATGAACTTTTCAAACTTTTTACCGAACCAAATGAATTAAAAAAATAATATTGAAGTATTACGGCCTAAACTAACAACAAATGAACATGAAAAAATTAAATGTTGCCTATGCCGGAATGATCGCCTGTGCGCTTATCTTTTCTTTAGTATTTACAAGTTGTAACAAAGAGGAGAAGAAAGTAGAAACAGTAACAGAATCTACCACGATGGATACTGTTATGCAGACAATGCCAGACACCAGTGCATCAGTGTTGGCATATTTTAATTTCGGAATTCCTTTCGCAGCATGTTTTGAAATGCCGATTACCACCGCAAAAGTTTTCGGCCAGTGGGCGTCGGCTGTTGGGCCTGCAACAAAGCATAAGAAAAAACCACGATGCAAAGCAGGATCCACTTCATATTGCAATTTTGAAAACGCTGTTTAAAAATAGGGAAGGGAAGGATGTGATGGCCACGTGCTGGCAACATGCTTATAGATAACAGCAATTTTTTACTAATTCACAAAAGCAAAATGGATTGCGTGTTAACCAAAATTAGTGAGCGGCTTTTTAATTTGAAGTTGTACGAAAAAAGCATCAATCGACAATGATAAAGGCCATCCGAATAATTACAAGGGAATGTTGTGGAGCTTGAGAAAGGAAAGTTTATCCCAGTAGCCTCGCTGAAAAATAATTTTGCCTTCCCGGATGTGGAAGAAACCACAGCCCCGAAGCCCTTTCGGATCTCTCCATTCTAAAATTGCCCAATCACCATCTTCAAAAATATTTTCGGGAATGCAGACCATGTTGGCATGAGCAAATTCATTAGCAAACATATCCTTAATTGCCGCCTGACCATTTACCGGTTCGTTGGCTACCTGGTGGTTGATGGCATGGGGATCATAGAGCGCCGAGATTGCCCCGGCGTCTGCTTTATTAAACAACTCCAGCCACTTTTCTACAACTTGTCTTGGCGTCATAATGAGCGGATTGGCATATTTACAGTTTATCCAAACTAGCTGCCTGTTTCACAAATCTACTTTAAAGGACCGATGGAATATGCCGGATCGTTGGCAAAAATTTTAGGCAAGGCGTCGCCATAACGCTGGCCCATCATTACCAACAAACGTTTTCATTTCTGCGGTTTTGCTGAATGGGTTGAAGCAGGAAATGCCTGGCCTACCGGCTCTTGTTAAACGTAGTGCGGATCGCCTTCATCATGCCAGGCGTGCTCCAGGTGCCCGGCACTATCATCCGGCGTATGGTGTACAGCGGTGCGGTAGAATCTCTTTTGGTAGATAAGATAAATGCCAATTGATAGCCCCTGCTTTTAAACTCCGGGAAAGCTGCCTGGTTCCACAAACCGAAAGGGTAAGCAAAATACTTTATAGGCTTGCCTGTGATGGCTTCTAACTGCACCTGGGGTTTAACCAATTGGGTATCCCAATCTGCACCTACATATTTTGTAACCATATGATGATCCCAGGTGTGTGCTGCTATTTCGTGCCCACTGTCTGCAAGGTTCTTAATTTGCTCCTTACTCATATACCTCGGGCGGTTAATGGCGATGGTCATTATAAAAAACACTCCCTTAAAACCATACTTGTTCATTTCTGCAGCACCTATGCTGTACTGCGATTCCTGTGTATCATCAAAAGTGAGCATTACTGGTTTGGGCGGGAGTGCCGCTCCATACACCAGGTGATCGTACAACTGCGCCGGCAAAATAGTTTGATAACCGCTGTCGTGCAGGGCCTTCATTTGCGCAGCAAAATTAGCCGGAGTTACTGAGTAGCTCTTCATGCTTTCGCTTTGTGAAGCACTAAAGTTTCTGATATGATGGTAACATAAAACCGGCACTTCCCTTTTTGCCAGCATCTCTGCAAGCGAAGCAGGTTGGCGACCTGCAATGCCATCTGCAGTTGGTTTCGCTTTAGTTGCAGGCTCGCTTTGTTTTTTTTCAGAGCGGCTACTGCAGGAAGGAGCTATGTGAATAAGGACAAGAAGGGCAACAAACACTGGTTTCATAAAAGAGAAATAAATTATTATTGGTACTGGATATATATAGGCTTTGGGGTAAACTTCAACAACTCTTCGGGTGTGTAGAGCCCCGTGGTATTCTTACTGTCATTTTTGTAAAACAATTTGAAACCTGTAAACTGCACGGGCTCTTTGTACACATAACGGAGGTAGGTAGATCTTTTTAGAATCTTATCTCCAAACCCATCCATGTCAATGATCACCTGCACCTCTGGTACCGACTTGATATTTTCATAATTGGTAATCATGCCTTGGGTAAAACGGTGCACCACCAGGAGTTTGGGAGTCAGGTTATTTTTCTTCACTACACTGGCCAAAAAATCGATGGCATCATTGATATCTGTTGCTGTAAATGTGCCAATTTTGCTGCCGGGCCTTTCTCCGTTTTTCATGGAAAACTCGGGATCAATACCAAGGTGCACATTGGGCTTGCTTAGGTAAGCCTCCAGTGCCGGCACCTCATCTTTTACTGTGCTATGGCCCACCTGGATATCTACAAACACCAGTGCATTTATTTGTTTGGCCCAATCCATTATGGTGTCTATTTGGTGATTTGGCATCCTCATGCGGTGCTTGCCGTCTTTGCCGGGAGCGCCTTGTGCCGTAACCGCTACATAGTGCAGAGATGGAATTGTTTTTACAGTGCTATCTGCCGCCTGCCAGCGGGCAACTTCGGCGAGCAAGGCCTTGAACATGCTGTCTTTGGGAATCTCACCTAAAATACCCATCCGCTTAGAATATAAATTGCCATAGTAGGCAATAATCCTGTGGTAGGGTAGTAATGCACCGGGTAAGGGGTAAGCTGTTTTTGCCGGCCATTTTCCGGTAGTATCATTGTTACTCAGGGCCAGCATTCTTTTGTCGTAGTCGGCAGTATCTAACACCTTTGCGGTTTGCTTACCATCTATTACGCTGCCACTGCTATCGGCGCCTGCGGGTGCAGATTCTGCGGTGCCGGACTGGCCGCAACCCATTAATAAAAAACTGCCGGAAAGGCTGATAGCTAAGGTGCCAAGTAGGGTGCGTGATAAGTTCATAAATAAGGGTTGTAGTTGTTTAGGAGACTATGGTTTTAAAAATGGAAAGAGGCTTTAGAATCCTTCCGTAAATTGATAATGCGTAGTTAAGGTTTGAGGTAAAACTGGTTTAGGGATTTCAGGTTTTTTATCCAACTAATAATTTTATAGGAAGTGTTTCAAATATGATGCCTGCATTTTGAATGCTCGTGCTGTAGAACCCACTCTCCTTTTTCTAATGTTCCTGGGGCACCCAGGCAGACACTTTTGAAGTAAAATCATCAATGTCAAAAGGCTTGGTCAAAAAATCATCGGCCCCTGCTTCCCGGCAAGATATAGCTGCATCCGGATGGGCGGACACCATCATTACTTTGATTTGCTTAGTGGCATCATCTTTCTTTAGCCGCCTGCAAATGTCCCTGCCGTCTACGCCTGCTAAAAGCATATCAATAATAATCATACTGGGCTGCACCGTACCCAGCACTGCTTCAAAAGCCCGGGCATTGTTGCAACAAAGTACCTTGTAGTTATTGAATTTGAGGATGGTTTCCATCAGCATGCAAAGGTCTTGATCATCATCCATCACCAACACATCAACCTTTTCTTTTATTTCCATTTAGTTACATTGTCTTTATGATCGCACTCATCGCTGAGTGTTTGCCAACAGTCCTCCTTAGTAGCCAGCCGTTAACCCGCAGGGAGATGCACAAGATAAACTGGTATTGCATATACCAAAAATGTTTTTTTGACCTCCCTTTGTAATACTTGCTGGCTTTGCACACGCCGGGTGAAGCAGACAAGCCGCTCAGTTTCCGCACAGAGCCTATACCCCTGAAAAGCACTTCTTTAAGCACCGCTCTGAATACTTTTAATTGTGAGAGCTTTAACAGCAAATAAATAATTTGGCTCGTCTTATAAGAAATGTTTTTGCAAATTTGTAGAGCATTTAAAGAGTACCTTCATTATTCATAACTTAATAGATTCGCCATGAACCTTAAACTACTTATCCTGGCCATTGCAGCCATTTCCTTCGGCAGTTGCAGCACAGCTTACAAAAGCGGTCAAACTCCCGACGACGTATATTTTTCTCCTGTAAGAGCCATTGACGAAAGAGAGACGAAGGAGGAAGTGAGGACAACTAATAATAGAACGGATGCTTACGAAGAAAGAGAGATTCGTATGGCCACCCGTGACCGCCGCTGGAGAGACATCAACGATGACTATGATTACAACTATCGGTACGATCCCTATCGATATGGTTACAACTATGGCTATTATTACAACCCGTATTATTACAACCGCCCGGTGTTTTTGCCCAATTATACAATTGTAAATCCCAAGAACACCACACCCCGCAGTACCAACCTGGGCAGTTACAAAAATCCTACATTGGTAGTGGCCAATAACAAGACAGGCGAAACCAAATGGATCCCTGCCAAGCGCTCCTACAACAACAGCAACAACGGTGGCTCCTTCATTCGCAGGATTATTACACCCGCCAGCAATAACAACACGGGCAGCAGCAGCCGCAACAACAGCAGCTATGAAAGTAACAACACAAGAACATACAATCCTTCCAACAGTTCCAGCAACAGCCGCAGCAGTTCTTCTTCATCAAGCTCCGGAAGCTCTGGTACTCCAGTGAGCAGGCCTGTAAGAAACAATTAATTATAAACGCCGTTGCCCCTTAAAGTAACGGCGTTTAACTACACACCCTATTAGGAATTTTAAAATTATTAGCAATGAAAAAATATTTACTGCTGCTATTCTTATACCCGTTTGCCAGCAGCTTTGGGCAGGTACCCGAAGATGCCGTAAGGTATAGCTGGTATCCCCAAAATGGTACAGCCCGCAACCTTGCTATTGGAGGCGCCATGGGTTCGCTGGGCGGAGAAATTACCAGCACATTTGTAAACCCTGCCGGGCTTGGCTTTTACAAAACAAGGGAAGTGGTAATTACACTTGGCTTCGCAATTAATAAAATAAAAGCAGATTACAGGCAGACCAGCACCAACGAAAAGAAGAACAGTTTTGGCCTTGGCCCCACAGGTATTGTCATTGGAAGCCCTAACCGCTATGAGCCACGAAACAGCAGTGCATTTAGCATCGCCATCACCCAAACTGCCAACTTCAATAATACCATTCGTTACAGAGGACTCAACAATTTTAGCTCCTTTAGCGAGCAGTTTGCAGAGGAATTCGCCAAAGGCGGCAGGTCAATTGATGAAGTGCTCAATACATTATCGCCCCTGCCATATACCGCCGCCCTGGGCCTGCAAACTTTTCTTATTGATACCGTTAGAGTTGGTGGTGCTTTGCAAGTGAGGGGTGCACCCGAAACTATACTGGATGGAGGCCAGGCACTGCAGCAAGACATGCTCAAAACCAACACAGGCGGTCTTTATGAACTGGCGCTTGCCGGTGCTTTTAACAAAGGAGACAAGTGGTATTTTGGCGGTACCCTGGGCATACCTATTGTAAATTACAAGAGTAGTATGCAGTTCACTGAATCGGACACTTCAGCCAATAACATGAACGGCTTTCGCTCTTTTGATTACCGGGATAATTTTCAAAGCACGGGTGTAGGTTTCAATGTGAAACTAGGTGCCATTTACAAGCCGCAGGAATTTATTCGCATTGGTCTTGCATTGCACTCTCCCTCCATTATTTTCATGAGAGATGATCGCACTGCCAGCCTTACCACAAACCTGGAAACACCGAGCGGCCAGGCAGAGACATTTTCTGAAACGTCTAATACATTTACCAACGGCCAGCCCGGCGAAGCCCGCTACCTGCAAAACTCCCCCTGGAAAGCCATTATCAGTGGCTCCTATGTGTTCCGGGAAATTGAAAACGTTCAAAAACAAAAAGGATTTATTACAGCAGATATAGAATACGTAAACCATAAGGGCAGTCGTTTTGGCAGCGATGCCGAAACACCAACACAGGAAGACAAGGATTATTACGATGCCTTAAATGACGTAGTAAAAGACCAGTATAAGGGTGCCTTTAATTTTCGCCTTGGTGGCGAGGTAAAGTTCAATACTATCATGGCAAGACTGGGTGCGGCTTATTACAGCAACCCTTACAAGGATGCCGCCTTTAAAGCCAACCGCATGCTCTTGAGTGGGGGCCTTGGTTACCGCCACAGGGGTATTTTCATAGACCTTACTTACGTGCACAATGTTAGCAAAGACGCCAACTTCCCCTACCGCCTGGAGGACAGAGCCAATACCTACGCCGTTACCCGACAAACACAAGGCAACATCGTAGCCACTGTGGGTTGGAAATTTTAAATAATCGATTTTATGATAGAGGAAATGCCGGCTTTGTTGCCGGCATTTTTATTTGAAAAATATAATCTATGAGTTTGATACTCCGGTCGTATCAATTACCATAATCCGTTCACCAAAAAGCATTACATCTAAACTTTTAATTTAGTGTTGAAAACGTTTGGTCTTTGAAAAGAATGAAACCTTTTCATTGCAGGAGACAAAGATGACCTTTGGCGTATGGAGAGCGTGAACGCCAAATCGCTTCAAAAAAATTATAGCAATTTTTTATTTGCTATAATTTCTAATATCGACGCTGCAAGCGCATTTGAATCCTGCCCATCTACCCATTCTATCTCTTCCTCTTTTTTAAACCAGGTCATTTGGCGCTTGGCATAATGCCTTGTATTTTGTTTGATCAGATCGATGGCTTTATCCCGGGAATATTTCCCTTCGTCAAAATCAAATAGTTCCCGGTACCCCACTGTTTGCAACGCATTAAAATGTTTATAATTTACCAGCGCCTCTACCTCGGCCTCAAGCCCCTGCCCTATCATAGCGTCTACTCTTTTGTTGATCCTGTCGTACAACACAGGCCGCGGCAGTTCCAATCCAATTTTAACAATATTGAAGGCCCGTTGTTTTTTGTGCTTGCGTTGAAAGCTGGTGATAGAGGCCCCGGTAGATAATTTTACTTCGAGGGCACGCAACATGCGTTGGGGGTTAAATATTTCTCCCTGTTGAAAATATTCGGGATCTGCTTTTGCTAATGTTTGCTGCAACCATTCCATGCCGCCCGACTCGAATTTTGCGGCCACGGTTTCTTTTACCGCCGCATCTACAGCAGGTATATCATCCAGCCCCTCGCAAAAAGCTTTGATGTAAAGACCAGTGCCGCCCACCATGATGGCTACATCGTTTGTATGAAATATTTCCTCTACTGCATGCAAAGCGTACCGTTCATAATCTGCCGCGGAAAAAGGAGATTGTATAGAATGGGAGTTGATAAAATAATGTGGCACGAGTGCAAGTTCTGCTGCAGAAGGTTTGGCCACACCAATATTTAATTCACGGAAGCACTGGCGGCTATCTGCACTAATGATTTGGGTTGAAAAATGTTGCGCCAGCAAAATGGCCAGGGCTGTTTTGCCCGATGCTGTGGGCCCGGCGATGATGATAACCGTTTTGATTGATGGATAATTTAAAAATGGAAACTTTATTAATGGATAATTTTTTAATGGATAATTGATAATGTTTTGGGGAGGTTGCCTCGTTGGTTATCTATCCGGGCTTGCAGGTTGTAACTGTAGCTTTAGGAAATAGGAATTGAAAGCTCCCCATTATCAATTAACTAACTATCAATTATCAATTATCACCTACCCTAAAATCCATCATTAGCATCGTTGGCATCTTCTGCCACATCATCTGTTTCTTCGCTTTCCAGGCCGTCTTCACTTTCTTCTCCGTATCCGTCCCGCAGGGCTTCGGGTTGCAGGTCATACTTCTCTTCCATTTCTGCCAGGCGTTTGTCTACGAGGCCCTTTGTACCGTATTGAGAAGGTGCAATACCCTCTGTGCGTATACAGGTAGGATAAGTTAATTTTTTACTTTCTTCTTTATCTACATTAATAAGCTCTACCATAAAATGCCAGTTCTTATTAAAGTCGTATTCGTAAATAAATTTCTGGTTTGGCCCTTTTATTTCGCTGCTAATGGGCACTTCGCTCATGATGAGTGGTGCAGCCTGGTAATTTTTATCGTATTGCTCCAGTGAAATTTCCCGACCCCGCTGCCAGTTGTCGTTGCTGCGGTAAAAAGTAGCTTTGTGTTTGTTATCAAACTCATAGCTTTTTAATATTGCTTCATGAAGATCGAAAAAAGTTTGGCTATGTCTTATAGCCACATCACGGTAGATACTTTCATCTTCTTCCCAGTAGGTTCTAAATCGTAGGATTGCCATTGAACAAAATTAAGTGTTTTTACCTATGAAATTGTTACAAGTTCAATTGTGCACACACACCGTGAAAGCAAGCATCTACCCGAAAAACTATTTATTGACCTATGCCCAACTCCGTTGCTTTGCGGTGCATAAAGGCCATGGCGGCATCATAATCGTTGGGTATATCGCCATCCAGGATGGCATTGCGGATAGCATCCTTTAAAATTCCCACCGGCTTGGATGGTGGCAGGTTAAAGGCCTGCATAATCACTTCGCCGCTAACGGGTGGCTGCCAGTTGCGAATATGATCCCGGGCTTCCAACTCAATGCAAAGTTGCTGCACCATTTCAAAATTTTCTACGAAGCGCTTAACCTTATGGGGATTCTTGCTGGTGATGTCGGCTTTGCACAAAATCATGAGCGACTCAAGGTCATTGCCGGCATCAAACAAAAGTCTGCGTATAGCCGAGTCTGTTATGTTGTCCTTGGTAAGGCTGATGGGCCGCAAATGCAGCTCTACCATTTTGCGTACAAATTGCTGCTTTTCGTTTTGCGGCAGTTTGAGCTGGGTAAATATTTTAGGCACCATGCGGCCGCCCACTACTTCATGCCCATGAAACGTCCACCCGTGGCCGTCTTCAAAGCGCTTGGTGGCAGGCTTGGCAATATCGTGCAACACAGCAGCCCAGCGGAGCCACAAATCTCCGGTATGTTGCGCTATATTGTCCACTACCTGCAGCGTATGGTAAAAATTATCCTTGTGTCCCTTACCATCTATGTACTCTGCGCCCACCAGTGCTACCATCTGCGGAAAAATAATTTGCAACAAACCTGTTTTGTACAGCAGGTCGAAACCGATGGAGGGTTTTTCGCAAAGCAATATTTTATTCAGTTCTTCCGTAATGCGTTCCTGGCTGATGATTTTGATGCGGCCTGCATTTCTCCTGATGGATTCCAGTGTTGGTGCTGTAATTGTAAAATTTAATTGAGCGGCAAAGCGAATGCCCCGCATCATACGCAGGGGATCATCACTAAAGGTTTGATCGGGCGCCAGGGGCGTTTGCAGGATTTTTTCCTGCAAATGTTGCAGGCCTTTAAAAGGATCCACCAGTTGGCCATAGTTGGCTTTATTCAAACTTATGGCGAGAGCGTTGATGGTAAAATCCCGCCGGTTCTGATCGTCTTCAATTGAACCCGGCTCTACTGCGGGTTTCCGGCTATCAAAACTGTAACTCTCTTTTCTTGCACCCACAAACTCTATTTCCTCCTCCTCCAGTTGAATCTGAGCGGTGCCAAAGGTCTTGAAAACATTCACATGAGGCGAAGGATGAAACAATTTTGCTACCGTTTCTGCCAACAATATACCATCGCCTGTGCACACAATGTCCATATCCTTGGTAGCCCTTCCCAAAAGCTTATCTCTTACAAATCCACCAATAGCGTAAGCCTCCATACCCAATCCTTCCGCTGCTTCAGCTATTTTTTTTAATATGATAAGTTCTTTATCGGTGCAGGGAATATCCATAGGCAGCAAATATAAACCCCTCACCCGAAAGGAGAAAGTTTGTGTGGATTGGTCAATGGTGAAAGGTGAAAGGTCAAAGGTGAGGTCAAAGGTCAAAGGTGAAAGGTGAAATCTTTGGAGACTATACTTCAACTGCAGAGACTCGATACCTTCTTGCCCGTTGCCTTCTGCCCTTTGCCTTCTGTCGTTTGCCTTCTGCCCTTTGCCTTTCACCTTTGCCCTACCCTCCATTTCGGCACCAAACTTGACTATTATAATATCCTCAAAAAAATACCCTTTTAACGGCTTAATTTTGCCATATTGACGAACGAAAGAATTATCATGTTTAAACATCTAGACCTTAGCAACAACGAAGACGAAATGGAATTTATGCCGATCATTCCCCTGAATGACGAAGACGAAGCAGATGCAGACGGAGCCACGTTTCCCGGCGAATTACCTATACTACCTTTAAGAAATACTGTACTTTTTCCCGGGGTAGTAATACCCATCACCGTTGGCAGAGATAAAAGCATTAAAGCAGTAAATGATGCCTATAAGACTGACAAATTGATTGGTGTAGTGGCGCAAAAAGACAGTAGCATAGAAGAACCTACCGTAAGCGACCTCGAAGATGTGGGCACGGTGGCTAAAATAGTGAAACTGATTAAAATGCCCGATGGCGGCACTACCATCATTATACAAGGACGCAAAAGATTTAAGATAGAAGAAATAACAGCAGAAGACCCTTATTTTAAAGCCACCATCAAAATTCTGGATGAAGAAACCCTGAAAGGCGACAACGATTTTGATGCGCTTGTCGGGAGCATCAAAGACCTGGCTTCGCAGATCATCAGCTTATCTCCCAACTTACCCAGCGAAGCCGCCATCATTCTTAAGAATATTGAGAACCCATCGTTCCTCATTCATTTTGTGAGCAGCAACCTCAACAGCGATTTGAAACAAAAGCAACAATTGCTGGAAATAAGCAATTTAAAAGCAAGGGCCGAACTGCTGATGAACCTGATGCACACAGAACTGCAATACGCAGAGCTAAAAAAGAAGGTAACCAACAAAACACGGGCGGAACTGGACAAACAGCACCGGGAGTATTTTTTGCAGCAGCAGATGAAAGCCATCAAAGATGAACTGGGTGGCGACAACGTGGCTGAAGTAAAAGAAATGCAAAAAAGAGCCGACACAAAAAAATGGAATGCGGCTGCGAAAGATATGTTCAACAAAGGGGCAGAAAAGCTGGAGCGGATGCACCCTTCTACGCCGGACTACTCCGTGGTGTACAACCACCTGGACCTGATGCTGGACCTGCCTTGGGAAGAATATACCCTGGACCAGTACGATCTTAAAAAAGCCAAAAAAGTATTGGACCACGATCATTATGGCATGGCCAAAATCAAGGAAAGGATTTTAGAATACCTCGCCGTTTTAAAACTAAAGGGTGATATGAAGAGCCCCATTCTATGTTTCCTCGGTCCTCCGGGTATTGGTAAAACCAGCCTGGGCAAGAGCATTGCGGCTGCCATCAACAGAAAGTATGTAAGGGTAAGTCTTGGTGGCCTGCACGATGAGAGCGAAATAAGAGGGCACCGCAAAACTTATATAGGCGCCATGCCTGGCAGGATCGTACAGTCTATTCGCAAAATAAAATCGAGCAACCCCGTGATGATTTTAGATGAGATAGACAAAGTGGGCAGCGACAATCGCGGCGATCCTTCCTCTGCCCTGTTGGAAGTACTGGACCCTGAACAAAACAATAGTTTTTACGACAATTACCTGGAGCTGGAATATGATCTCAGTAAGGTATTGTTTATTGCCACGGCCAACAACCTCAGCAACATTCAGCCTGCACTGAGAGACCGCCTGGAGATCATTGACCTAAGTGGTTATGCGGTAGAAGAAAAAATTGAAATAGCCAAGCGCCACCTTATACCCAAGCAGATAGACATGCACGGACTGGTGCCTACGCCTTTTAAAATGAGCGATAACGTTATTGAAAAAGTGATAGAAGATTATACGAGGGAAAGTGGTGTGCGGGAACTCGACAGGCAACTGGCCAGCATCATGCGCTACCAGGCCAAAGAGGTGGTTCTTAAGGGGAAACTAAAAGCTACCATCACCAACAACGATATAGAAAAGATACTCGGCAAATCGAGGTACAGCAACGAGATCTACAAAATGGCCAATATGCCCGGCGTAGCAGTGGGCCTTGCCTGGACTTATGTGGGCGGAGACATTTTGTTCATAGAAACTCAGCTTACAGATGGCAAGGGCGAACTGAAACTGACCGGTAACCTGGGCAATGTGATGAAGGAGAGTGCAAGTACCGCTTTTACCTGGCTGGAGGCCAATTGCAAAAAAATTGGACTAACCGTAGAAGATTTCAATAAGAAAGACGCCCATATCCATATACCGGAAGGAGCCACACCCAAGGACGGACCAAGTGCCGGCATTACCATGATGACAGCTCTTGCAAGTGCTTTTACAGGCAGAAAAATAAAACCCTACCTGGCCATGACGGGTGAGATTACCCTGAGGGGACAAGTATTGCCCGTAGGAGGTATCAAAGAAAAGGTGCTGGCAGCCAAGCGTTCCGGCATCAAAGAAATTATCATGTGCGTGCAAAATGAAAAAGACGTATTAGAGATAAACCCGGCATTTATCAAGGGTATTAAATTTAATTATGTAAAAACGATGCAGCAGGTGTTGGATATCGCTCTAACCTAAGTTTTAAAAAATATAAAAGCCCTTTAACATTTCCTTTGCATTTATCATCAAACCATTTATGTCTTTAAAGCGTATTTAGTTTATTCAACTGATTTCATGTTGGTTGTTTTAAGGGTTAAAAAATAATCCCGCTGATTCTTCAGGGGGATTTTTTTATTTAGGGAGCATTCTGAACCACCCTAAAAGCTTAACACAAAGACAGTTTCACCATTATATCTGCAATCATTTAACCAAAACAGCCGCTGCCATGCGGCCGTTTCTTTATGCGCAATGCACGCATATGAAATATTATCCAAATAGAAAACAGGCTTTTTCCTGTTTTTGTTTACTAACCCGTAGCTCTACTTTACAAATACTAATGGGGCACCAATTTCTTACACATCATATATTTGTCAATAAATAAAGATGAAACAACTATTTAAAAATTTTTTTACAGCTTCTTTACTAGCAGTTTTATCCTGCAATACACAAAGACTTGTAGTAGGAGTAAGCGATGCAAAAAAATTGGAAACTAATAAAGATAGCTTCATAGGCAAGCCACTAAGAAAAGTTTTATCGGAAATTAAACCTACAATAAAGTTTGTGTATGGGAATCCTGAAAATAATTCAGGTCACGTAACAGGAGGCACATATCTAACATTTTATTTTGTTACAAAGGAGGAAGGAAAAAATAGAATTAGTAAGAATAATATTCCAACACATGTAACTATTAATTTCCAGTTGGAGCAAAAAAATGATAGAAAACCATTACCGGTTGGAGGTCTCACAGAATGGACAAAAATAAATACCAAAGAATACGGGGATATGATTATTCTGAACATCCGAGTTAGTGGAGAAAATTAGTTATTCAGACAATTGTAAATTTATTGTTGAAAAAATCAAGACAAAATTCCATACACTTATTGGCAAGCATTTTAAATTGTTATTTCTGCCAACAACTAAGCTTTGGTTTGCCCAACGGGCAAGAATCACCAGACTCGTAATTAAATTACCATTTTTAAAAGATGATAGCCTAAACTAAACCAATGGAATCCTGTAAAGCAATAGAAACTATTATTATTTAGACTTGCTATAGATTAGAGTATCTGTTCTTCCTCTCTTCGCTTCTCCATCCAGTCTTTCTCCTTCTCAGAAGTCAACGCCTGCATAACTCCAATTATAAAAATACCAGCTACACTGGCAGTGAGCAAAAAAATATTGTAGCTGTAATAGCTGCTTACCTCTCTTGCGCCCGTTTTAAAAAACGTAATCATATCCATTACAAAAGCGGCGGCCCAGCACAATAATGCAACGGCAAAAAAGCCCTGCGAAATAACTCTCACCGCAGCAGAAGGATGCGCCTTGGTTCTTTTAAAATAAATGGTAAAGATGGTACCGAACAGGCTGGCAGGCACGATGATGATAAAAATTACAAACAGGTACACAAACCAGGGAATATAATCCAGTAAACGAAAGGCATATTTAAAGCCTAGCAACAGCAGTACTACCGCAACCAAAAAACCCAGGATAGAAACAAACAGTCCGAAACTGAGCTGCAAATATTTGGCGAATCTATCTTCCATAATTTTTACTTCGATGCGGACTTAGTTTGCGCCCGCATGCAGATCGTTAAGAAAAATAACTCAGGTTGGTTTTGGGTGTAAGCGTTAGTAAGGTTTCGTACATGAGCTTTACTGTGTTTTCAATATCATCTTTGTGCAACATTTCTACCGTGGTGTGCATGTAGCGCAACGGGATAGAAATAAGTACCGAGGGGCAGCCATCATTGGCATAAGCAAACGATTCGGTGTCGGTACCGGTGCTGCGGCTGGTGGTTCTAAGCTGGTAGGGTATAATTGCCTTGTCGGCTGTCTTCAGCACAAAATCGAGCAGCTTGTTGTGCACCGCAGGGCCATAGCAGAGCGAAGGACCTTTACCACTCATACATTCGCCCTCGATAATTTTGTTGATCATGGGTGTGCTGCTATCATGCGTTACATCTGTGATGATGGCCACATCTGGCTTTATTCTGCGAGCAATCATTTCTGCACCCCGCAAACCAATTTCTTCCTGTACCGCATTTACGATGTACAAACCAAAAGGCAATTTTTTCTTGTTTTCCTTCAACAGCCTGGCAACTTCTGCTATCATAAAACCACCAATGCGATTGTCAAAAGCACGGGCTATTAAAAAGTTGTGGGCAAGTTCATCGTAGCCATCTTCGTAGGTGGCCACTGCGCCAATGTGAATACCCAATGCTTCCACTTCTTTCTTGTTGCGGGCACCACAGTCCAGGAAAAGGTTCTCTACTTTAGGCTGGGTTTCTTTGCTGTCTGCATTGCCCATGCGGGTATGAATAGCGGGCCAGCCAAACACTGCTTTCACAATTCCCTTTTTGCCATGTATGTTCACCCGCATGCTCGGTGCAATCTGGTGATCTACCCCACCATTCCGTTTAAGATAAATCAGCCCTTCTGGATTAATATAGTTCACAAACCAGCTTATTTCATCTGCATGCGCTTCAATCACAACCTTAAAAGAAGCTTTCGGATTGATCACTCCTACTGCCGTTCCATAAGGATCGGTAAAAAATTCATCTACATAAGGTTCGAGGTATTTCATCCAGAGTTTTTGTCCGCTGGTTTCAAACCCTGTGGGCGAGGCATTGTTTACATATTCTTTTAAAAACTGGTAAGATGCTTCGGTAATGATAGACTTCCTTTTCGCTGCTTTAGCCATGGAGTTATTTTTTCTGATGCAAAAGTAATTAAAGTAGCCCTCACAATAAAAGGAAATTGTAAGCGAGGAGCGTGTGCAAAGAATTTTAAAATGGCTTAGCAGCTTTGCGCAACACAACCTTAAAAAAGAGAAGCCATAAATGTAGCAGCAGCAGAAAAAATCATGAGCCCATCTACCACAAAATAATAAAACAAATACCCTCTTGGCTTAAGCGATAAAAGATACACCCAGCCCACCACGAGGCCGGTAACAATAAATGCTGCCAACTGGTAAGAGTCAGAAAAAAGATAGCGCACGAGCAAGCCTGCAGCCATGTAGATGATAAACGCCAGGAGCATCAGCTTATCAAGCGTGGGCTTGCGAAGATCTGTTGCGATGCTGTGAATAGCATGAGCCTCATCCAGCTTAACATCCCTCCGGTCGAAAATAACGCAGAGCATTCCCACAAAAAAAAACCGGGCAACCAGCAGGCTCAGCACAGCTATTGTTTCTGTTGCGAGCACCGGCGCAGCAGGAATGACAACCGTTACATAGGCCCAGGTAAAAGCCAGTAAGATGGTTTTTAGTATACCTGCCCTTCTCAAATACCTGGCCCAGGCAAAAGGCCACAAAGGCATGCTGTAGGCCAGGGTAAGTGAAACACCAACGGCTACGTGAAGCCTAATGTTCGGTATAAAAAAAAGGCAACCCAACATTCCAAGACCTGCCGCACCAAACAGCAAGATATACATACTGTTCGTTTGCAGAAACGACTGTATAGGCAGCCTTTTGCCAAAGCTGTGCTTACTGAGCAACCAATAAAAATTGTAACTGCTGAGGGTAGAAAAAAATACGAAGGCGTACAAAACCTCGCTGGGTTTAATGTGCAACAAGGTTAATGATTGGTAGCAAAGCGCCACCGCACAAAGCGAAGCAAAAATAGAATGAGATAAAATGAACCTGAGCCAGCGCATTACCTGCAGCTAAACAAAACAGGTGTACCAGTGGTGATGACGTTGCTTTTGTTTCTTTCAAAGTCTCTTACATACACATCAAAAAACAATGTGTCTACATGGAGTGCTCCACTAGGCAAAGATTTACAATCCAGCACCCGGGCAATAGACACAGATACATCTGCTTTAAAACTGGCTTTGCCGGCTGCCTGCAAGTCGGGAAAAGCCAATGAATCTGATTTGCCGGTGAGGTTATTTTTAAGATAGATGAAGGCAGTATCTACGCCATCTTTTTTACCAATATCACCTTCCTGGTCGGTTATGCTAAAAGTAATTTCCGGAATCCGGCTGCCTATCTGTATGCTGGCAACATTGGGATTTACAGACACAAACTTGATTTGGGGTTCGGTAGTGAACTTATCTTTTTTGCAGGCAGCAAGGGCGAGCAGGAGGAAAGCAAACAACAGCAGGTTTCTCATATCTATTAATTATGTCCAAATTTACATAACGGTTTTCATATTAGGAGTGCAGCCGCTGGCTTTTTACGAGCGGCTTTAGGTTGCCTGGTGATATTAACTTTTTTTTCCCAATTTTGCAGCCAGCATGAGTATGACAGGGCAGGATATAGAATCCACAATTTTTAGCGTGCAGGCACCGGGCTTTGAAAGCCTCGCACTGCGGGTTTTTAATTTTCAGTACCAGCACAACGAAGTTTACCAGCGGTTTTGCGACAGCCTGCACGTGCTGCCCTCCGAGGTTAAAAGCCTGGAGCAAATACCTTTTTTGCCCATCCAGTTTTTTAAAAATAAAGAGATAGTAACCACCCAATTTGTACCCGCCCATATTTTTGAAAGCAGTGGCACCACCGGCCAGGTTAACAGTCAGCACCGGGTGAAGAAGCTGGAGTTGTATGAGAAGAGTTTTCAACAAGCTTTCCGGATATTTTACGGAGATGTAAAAACAACCTGCGTCATAGGCCTGCTGCCATCCTATTTGCAAAAAGGCAATGCATCGCTGGTATACATGGTAGACGATTTGATCAAACAATCCAGCTACCAGCAGAGCGGTTTCTACCTGTATGATTATGCCCGTTTGCATGAAACCATCCTGCAAAACGAAGCAGCTTATATCCCCACATTATTGATAGGGGTTACCTATGCCTTGCTTGATTTTGCAGAAAAATATCCCATGCCGCTGCAGCATACAACCGTTATGGAAACCGGTGGCATGAAAGGCCGGCGGCAGGAACTTACGAGGCAGGAAGTGCATGCAGAACTACAACAACATTTTGGATTGAAGCAAATCCATTCAGAATATGGTATGACGGAACTTTTGTCGCAGGCATACTCTAAAGGAGAAGGACTGTTTTACACTGCGCCCTGGATGCAAGTATTGCTGCGTGAGGCTGACGATCCTTTTGATATTATCTCTACGCAGTCAATACCCACCGCCTCAGCAACAGGAGCTATTAATATTATAGACTTAGCCAATTTATACAGTTGCGCATTTATCGCTACCGATGATGTGGGGCGGCTTTACACCGATGGCTCCTTCGAAGTATTAGGCCGGCTTGACAACAGTGATATGAGGGGTTGCGGCCTGATGATCTTATAACATGCCATAAGACAATCGCCGGTTGCTGGCGAGGTATTTTTCCCTGATGATTTGACTAATAGACTTATCATACAGCTTGCTCTCTACCCACGAAACAATATCCAGGTAAGCAAAGGCCCTTGTTTCAAAACGACTATTCTCAAATTTCTTGATGGCGTTTAAAAACTTTTCCAGCTCGGGCTTCAGGCTCTGGCGGGGAACATGAAAAGACTTCCTTAAAAATTTAAACATCTCCTCCTCTATCACGGTAAGGTTTTTCATTTTTGCCATAAAACGGTACACCGATTTTATGAGGTGATCAATGATATCGGTATTACCCAATTCGTAATGGGCCATCAGGTGCAGCACCCTTGCATAGCACTGCAAATCGCTGCGAAGGTCTACATGGTCGTTGATGATTTTGCGCAAATAATCAACACACTTATCATAATTGCCGGCACCAAAATGCAGCGTAGCAATTTTATAATTAAACACCAATATGCGGTGCCTGTCCAGGTAAAGGCTGTATTCATCGAGGTTTTCCTCCAGGTTCGGAATGATCATGAGCCCTTCCTTAAAATTACCCACACTCATTTGCAGGTTTAGCTTTGCGCTGTTAATGTACACAAAGGTTTGTATGCGATTGTTGTCGTGCTGTGTTACAATATCAGTTTCGGCAAATTTTTGAAACTGTTTTAAAGTAAGGGCGAGCTTCTGGTAATTGCGCAAATCGAAGTGGGCATTCATCAGGTTGTGCATTCCCTTTATGTAGTGGCTGGTTTCTACCCCTATCATGTTGGGGTGGTCTTCAAAAAGGTTTACCCACTTTTGCGTGTAGCGGTAATACATTAAAAAGTCCTGGCGAATAAAGGCAAACCAACAATAGCTTTGGAAGAGATACAGGCGGGCATAAAAGCCTGTTTGTACATGAGCCTCCTGGGGGAGGTTTTGGCGAAAATATTTCTTGATGTGCTTTTCGTCTTCCTCATCCCGGGCGTGCCCGTTCTGCACATACCAACTGTACAATTTGAGCGCAAGGTTACTCAAAGCAGTAATGATCCTGCGACGCTCGTTTACTTCCGTAGCTTCTGTGGTGAGTAGCTCTGCCCTGTTCTGCATACTGCGGGTAATGTGCAACGTTTCTATTTTTTTCTCAAGCGATATTACCTGTTGCAAAAAACTATCCTGGTTGTAGGCAATTGCCATCTCCTTAGTTCTTTCCAGTATTTTAAGACTCTGCAGGTACAGGCCCTTGTTGTACAGGATGCGTGAATACTCTAATTGCTCATGCAATTGAAGGTCTATGCTTTCAGCGCTTTTTAGCAACCTTAAACTGGCAAGAATTTGCTTATACAAATGCGCCTTAGTATTAGATAGTTGTTGTTTCTGTATAGATTTTAGTTTCTTTAGCAACTGCGTTTCATCGTAGTCGGTAAGTTTATCCAACGCATCAAAGAGCTCAATGATCTTTAGATCTTCATTGCTGCTGTTGCGCTTGATGTACAACTTAAAGTTGCGCTTTTCAGATTTCTGCAGTGAGCGGATTAATTGAAAAACAATATCGGTAGAACGGTTGGGCATCGTATCATTTTTAATGCATTAAGTAGTGCCACTAAGGCTTTCAAGTAACTTAAACCAGCTTTAGCATCCGCTAATGGGGTATAGGTTAACTTTATTACTACCGCGGTAGTTAGTATTTTTGATTTATCAAGCGAGCAGAAGTACAAAGGGCAGGCAATCGAAGGGTAACGACAGGCAACGAAAAGGCCAAAAGAATCAATCGGTGACCAAGATAAGGAGAAAACCGATTCCAAAAAAAACAGTTTAAGAGTTTTACATATGGCAAGCAATCGAAAAGGCCGCTCCGTTTCTACGGAGGGGCTATTTTTTTGTTCAGCCGGTTCCATTTGTTTACTGTGCAACTGCTGTGGGGAATACGAGGACGGTTAATAACCTGTACCAAAGCCAGGGCTTTATTCCCAAATACCTATAAAACATCGGCTTATTGCCCCATTGTAAAATGGTTGGACATCATCCAAAAAAATCCTGTAATGCAATACTGTAAAGGATTGGCGGAATAATAGAAGTCTTTAGCGTAGTAATTATTGAAATAACTTGATTTTATTACTGCCGAAGGCCGGTGTACATTTGATTTATCAAAAAGACAGGAATTACAAAAGGCAAGCAATCGCAAAAAAGGCAGGCAACGAAAAGGCCAAAAGAATCAATCGGCTGGCAAGATAATGACAAATAGCATTATCAAACAAAAAATTTATTTTAAGAGTTTTACATATGGCAAGCAATCGAAAAGGCCGCTCCGTTTCTACGGAGGGGCTATTTTTTTAAAAAGCATCCGCTGTGTGTGAATTAGCTCCGCCGATAGTTACTCTGCAAACACACTATTTTTCTCCACCACCACAATTACTTTTGTTCCCGCTCCTACGGCAGTTTCTATTTCCAGCCGTCCATTGATGGAGGCAGCTCTTTCCTTCATGTGATTGAGACCGCCGTATGTTTGTATTTTATCCGGTTCGAAACCTTTGCCATTGTCTAAAATGGAAAGCGTAATATTTTGCGCAGACTCATGTATGTGAATCTCTACACTGCTGGGTGCCGCATGTAGCATTACGTTGTTAAGTGCCTCCTGGCATATTCTAAAAAAATCAGTTTTTATTTCTGTGCTCAGTTTATCTTCTTCATAGGCACTGGTGAAAGTACAGGGGATATCATTAATGCGTGTAAACTCCCTGGCTAGCCCCTGCAAAGTGGCGGTAAGCCCAAAATCCTGCAGCAAAGCCGGGCTTATAGAAAAACTCAGGCGTTGTAATACCTCGATGAGCATCTGTGTTTTCTCGGCCGCCTGTGCTATTTTAGTTAACGCAATTTCCTTCAGCTCCGGCATTACAATGGGGATAATATCCAGCTCCATCTTTATAGCAGAGGCAAGCTGCGCAAGTTCTTCATGC
>JANPJW010000262.1:0-3082 GCA_031425715.1 Chitinophagaceae bacterium
GCAAATAACCAAATGCCCGATAAAGCAAGTAGAACAAAGGCAGCCTGTGATACATAATTCATAGATAAAAAATTGTTGCCGCTAAGGTAAAGTATTTAGGAATCATTCTTTTAGAATGGATAATTTTGAGGCGGAAGATTGTTCAAGAGTTCAACGGTTTAAAAGGTTTCAGAGGTTTAAAATGTTTCAGAGGTTTCAGAGGTTCAAGCAGTTTACAAGTCTTCTGGCCTTCACTTTTCACCCCCTACATTCTATAGGGGCAGGCTTTGAACATTCACCATTCACCATTCACCATTCACCATTCACAATTTACAATTTACAATATGATCTTATCTAAAGCAATAGCAGAAAAAAAACTACGGCGCATGGCCATGGAAGTTGCCGAAAGAAACCATGATAAAAACGCTTTGATCCTCATTGGTATCAAAGACAATGGTATGGTGATAGCCCATAAGATAGCCGGGTTTCTACAAGAGGTATTTAAAGGAAGCATTCAGTTGCTATCTCTAAGTTTAGATAAAAAGAAACCGGGAACGGTCGGGTTGAGTGAGCAGCCAGACTTTAATGAAGCCAGCATATTATTGATAGACGATGTTGCAAACAGCGGCCGCACCATGTTATATGCACTAAAACCTTTGTTGGAGTATCATCCGCAAAGCATACAAACCCTGGCGCTGGTTGCACGCACGCACAAACTATTTCCTGTTCACCTGGATTATGTGGGCCTTTCCGTTTCTACCACCAAAAATGAAATGATTGTGGTAGAAGTGAGTGAGGGAGAAGTGTCTGGTGCGTATTTGAAGTAGCCTTTACGGTAGAGGTTTAATTCATTTCGCTATCAGAATTGTATAAATCTGCAAGCCTTTGTAAGATTAAATTATTCCTCTTCCAATTCTATCCCGATTTTCTTCATGAGGATAGAAGCATTCAGGCTGGTGCAGACCCCCGGCTTCAGGCGATAATCAAAATACAATTCTTCTTTTTCTACCTGTACATCAAAGTGAAAATTAAATATATTGCCAGGATAGGCTTCTTCGAGCGCCGCCAGGTCTACATCGTGCGTGGCCAATATGCCTGCAGCTTCTTGTTTGATCAGTTGTCTTAGCAGTGCTTTGGAACCTGTGTGGCGATCCAGGGAATTGGTACCCCTCAAAATCTCATCTAATAAAATAAATACTTTTTCTTTCCTGTTCACCCTATCAATTACCGTTTTCAATTTTTTTAATTCAGCATAAAATGTGGATGTACTTTCCTCGAGGTTATCTGCAATACGCATACTGCTGATGAGTGTGACAGGGCTGAATACAAAAGAATGTGCGCATACCGGGCAACCGGCCATGGCCAATACGATATTGGTACCAACGCTGCGGAGATAAGTACTTTTGCCGGCCATATTGCTTCCTGTAACCAACATGATGGAAGCCTTTCGACGAATGTCAATAAAGTTATTGACTCTCTTAGCGCTGGCTATGAGCGGGTGCCCAAGATTGGTAGCTGTTATTTGAAAGTGTGTTGCTTTCAACTCAGGAAAAACCCAATCAGGGTTGTTGAACTTTATCACGGCAAAACTTAGCAGCGCTTCAAATTTACCAAGGGCATCAAACCAGTTGTCTACATCCGCTTCATTTTCGTCTTTCCATTTTTCAAGGGCAAGCATTTGCTGGATGTTCCAAAGCAGCAAAAGGTTAAGCGGAAATACCAACACAATATTATAGCGTACGTCCAGGCGGTCTAATATTTTCTTTAGATCCTTTATCCGTTTGGAGACTGTGGTATGTTGCTGTTTGTATGTTTCCCGCAAATCAACCAGGTAAGGCGAAATGAATGCTTCGTTTTCGATGACCGCTATGCTGCGGGAAAGCCGGTCTAGTTCTTCAGCCATTTTTGAAAGCCGGTTGTGCAGCCGGTTTACTTTTTTTTCCTGCGGCAATGCCACCACCGCCATCAAAAGCAGGTTTATATAAAACACATTCAAAGGTACCCAGCCCATAATATAGGCAAGTGTGATAGATACACTGATGACAGGCAGTACATAACGTAACCACTGCCATGGCTTGAACTGTGAGAAAATAGGAGGTTCTCTCAACCAGTTTTGTAAACGGTTTTTTGTATGGATATTGATGCGCACTTGCTTGCCATGGGCTTGCAGCTTTTGGCCCCATGGTATTTTGTTACTCAATTCTTTTACTGAATCTTGGCGCTGTGGGATCTCTTCTGCCGCGGCCGGGTAAAGGAGCCATTGAGCCAACTGTGCCGAGCCCATTTCGGAGACCGTTCTGTTTACGAACTGGAACAGCGAGGCATGCCCAAAAATATCTAGGTCGTTGGCATACAAGTGTTCCCTGGGGCTGTGTTCCTGGCCATCGGCAAACTGAAAATATTGATGAGCCAGTGCGGCAATTTCATGCTCATTTATTTTTAATAGTTGGCGGTTGTGGGCTATGGCTTCGTTGTTATAAAGATCCCGGTAAATCAATTGCACAAACAGCACCAGCAACAACAGCACAGCTGCAGCGCTGTACAACCATCCGTATGGCCAGGTAAAATAAACTGCAGCTACCAGCAACACTATATTGGCCAATCTTAACCAGGTAAAATTGTTTTTCTTTTTAAGCAATTTTTTTTGCTCTGCCAGCAAAACGCTTACCTGGCCATCATAAAATTCCTTTGCTGTCATTCAGTGGGGTTAGTCTTGCAATTTAAGTATTATTCCAAAGCACGAATATTTATCCTGCAACCTTAACAAGAGGACCCTGGTGTTATCTCCTAAACATGGCAAGAGAAAAGGGGAGAAGAGATGCAATAATTAACAACCAACATCTTGCCCCCATCAATAGTTTCCCTACATTTGCCGACTGTCTCAAACGTTGAACCTTTAAACGTTGAACCTTTGAACCTTTTTACATGGGGCCGTTTTGGTTTTGACAGCAAAGATCTTTGTAGGTGTAAGCATGTAGTGCGTTGCGTAATTAGCACTTTAATCTGAATACGAAACCTTTAAATGGCAATACTCAGTATGCCATGGCTGCCTAATTATTAATTAGACAGTCATTAGGGCCGCCGCACAGGATTTCCTGTTTCC
>JANPJW010000263.1:0-3499 GCA_031425715.1 Chitinophagaceae bacterium
TAATTGGCTGTCATCAAGTGGCCGGTTATCCCAGCTCGACCGTTGCTGCGATTTATCAATGTCAACTCCAAACTCAGCATGTATCAGGGCAGCATATGAATTTTCTGTTCTGTTACATAATAAGGCAGCCACCTGGATGTCGAAGAGATTTTTAATATCACAGCCAACCAGTTTTAAGATGCCCACATCGTTTGCCCCGGAGTAAAGCACCTTGCAGATATGTTCATTTTCAAAAACTGCCCATAATACAGACAGGTTTTTTATAGGCAAGGGATCAATTAAAAAACAGGTGGTACCGTCAAATATTTGAATGAGCTGCAGGTGTATACCGTACTGCGTATTAAAATCATCAAACTCCGTATCTATAAAAATATCGGAACATAATTTTAAATGCGCCACTACCTCCACAAGCTTTTCTTCGGTATCAATGAATTCTATCGGCAGTTTAGTATGACTGTTTTTCACCTGGATTTTTTATTTGAATGCTATTTAAAAATTATTACAGCAAAGGCTGTTTGAACCTACACACCCCCCACCCCACAGGAACGGCCAACCGGGCGGCGACAGACTTCTGATGATCGCTCCTCACAGCAGCTCGGTCGGCAAGATACAAACCCTTTGCCTTGGTTCTAAAGAAAAATTACTCCGGCACGGGCGAATTGCCGTCCTTCCCAAAGATGCAGTTGCAACCACCCCATTAAGATACATTTACCACTCAAATTCGATCTCAATATGGTAACCATCAGCAAGAACAACAATCATTATATTTTTAAAGTAAATGGCATGGACCAATTGTAGGCTTTTAAAAGCGAGCTTTCCATACCAGCAGAAAAGATCATCAATGCACACCAGGATACTGATACCGTAAAAGGTTGGAAAGGATGGAAAGCACAAGGCACCCATATTCCTTCCATTATCACAGCAGGTACATTCTATAAGGATGGGAATAAAATATTTTGGGATGTTTCAGATATTAAAAAAGCTATCATAGTTAACTTAAAAGACGAAGACTACAAACAACTCATTATTGAAGTAGAAAATCCGGAGGACGCTTTACGACTGCTGAACGAAAGTGTGGAATGATGGCAAGGAAGTACAACAGGCTTTTATTGTTGCCGCCCGCACTCGCCGCCATCGTCTACATTGCAGGCATGCAGGGTTGCCTGGCATTTGTAAGTTTGTTTTAAAATCAACATCAACCGAACGGATACTGCAATGGGTAGGCAATCAAAATTTCACGCTGCTTTTGGGTCGATGCCTTAAACGTGCACAGGCTTAAAAAAGATTGCTTTCCATTGCCCCTCTATCACCTGCCTGCACTTTTCAGTTGTGTGACGCAATTTCACCGACGGGAGACGTCGCTGGGAAAAGGAAAATTTTACTTCGGCTTAGTACTAGTTAACAAAATAATTCTACTGTTGTCCGTAATAGTTACAACTAGCCATGGTTTTGCATCTGTTTTTCTTATGTCATTTCCTTTCATAGCAAATTCTTCCTGCTTGCTGTCAGCAACATAAATTTCCGTACCTATTGGAAAATTATATTCTTTACTAGTATTCGGGTGAACATTGCTTACCCTTGTTTGACCTTTCCCATCTGGAGTGAATATTATCAATGAAAGGTGATAAACATCTTCGTAGTCATTTTTAAAGCTTAGTTTAATCTCATCTTGTTTAAAAACTGAAATATTTAAAACTGAGAGAAGGCATAGAATTATTAGTTTCATATAACATATTTTATGGTTTAGTAAGTCTACGAATAAAAAGATCGAATGGATTTAGTTTTCGTCGCAAAAGCTGCGCAGCCTACGCCATGCTTCTTGACATACGAAACAATACTCTCTAAATCTCCTTCGAACTCCTCATATCACTCAAATAAATACCCGAAATCATCTACCCTATTTTAATACAACCTGGCGGACGAGTAATAATAATCAACGTCATCCTTCGATAATTTCCCGTGAGTGCTTCCCGGATTAAAATGAACATCCTTTAACCTTTTCACCGTCGTTGATAATTTATCTACCGGAGGCAGACGGCGGACGGCGGCGACTCACAATGAGTGGCGGTACGGCTGTAAGGGTTGGTTATACAATCCCGATATATTACAAAAGTCTGGCGGGGCACAGCCACGCCACACACAACGCCCTGCCGGATATCTGCGCCGGGGCAGAAGCCTGGCCTAGCTTACATTCCTTGTAAATATGCGGGCTAACTGGGGAGTACTTGAGTATTCGCCGGGCTGAAACCACTTTCCCGGCCCAATGTCTGTACGCTGCACAAGGCCAAACAATACAAGAAATCGTTGCAATAGCCTTGTTTCAAAACAAGCCGAAAATGAAGCTTGAGTGGCCCTGATTCTCTTATCTAAAAAGGCAAGCGTGTCAGGAAAGGCCCGCAGGTATTTCTTTGCATAAAATGACGCTGGCCTTGGGCTCTTGCCATACAATAAGAGTGCATATACCGAAAATGCCCAGCCGAGCTGTTCAACGAGCTCAGCCGGGCAACCATCATGGTAGCCCCAGGAATACTTATCTGTAAACGCCCTAAATAACTGGTGAAAAAGTTTTACCCTATTACCATCGGCCAGGTACTTTTTTGCTGCATTGGTAAGAAAAAGTTTACCCTTTTCTTTTCGCACAAAACCGGCAAGAACACACAAATGCCTTGCAGTTTGTATGCCAATACAACCAGCCTCATTACTTAGTTTATAGAGGCCTGATTCAATTAATATTTCCGGCAGAAAACCGGTTGAATATAATTCTATTACAATGCTTTTAGGCAAGGCTCCGGTGGCGGTAAGTTTTACAAATTCATTTCTTTGTATAATCGCAAGAAAAGTTTCTGCCATCCGGAACATGGGCATCGCATCCAATACCTCCTCCGGTATCTGGGTAGCCATTTGCAGTACTGCATCTGTAGAGTAAGGTTCATACAGCAGCGTATGCACCTGGGCGGGAGTAAGCTCCAGCAAGTCGGCCTGCGGACTGTGGTTCCACAGTATCATTTCAACCTCCATTGCCTCATCGGGATTCATGATGCAATCTAACAAACTGCAGCCAATGTTTCGCAAGCGTTGTTGGGCTGCGGCACGATGTTAACAAAAGAGTTGCAGCAATTAAAGTCACGTTATGACCACGGCAGGTTTTAATTAGTGGGGACAGTAAAAGATTAGCAAATGATCATTTAGCATGACACAGATCCGCCAGGCATAAGGCCCTGCCGCATATCTGCACCAGATAGGGGCATTCATAAATATTAGTATGATTTTTAAAGAAAGCTAATACCTAGTAACGCAAAGTCCCCTACAGAAGACGTTGCCGGGAAGGGATCGGCCCAGGTTATTAATTTCCATTTCCAGCACGATCAATTTCCTCCCTGGCTCCACCCTCGGAGCGATTCACCGCTTTCATGGTCTTGCCAAATCGCCAGCTAAAACTAAGCCGCACCACCCGTGAATCGAACTTTATAACAAACGGCTCGGTGGCATTTTCAAAAGT
>JANPJW010000264.1:0-17820 GCA_031425715.1 Chitinophagaceae bacterium
GAAAAGTCTCTCACAAGGTCGGAGCCCGGGTGCCAGGTAAGTCTCTTTGGAACGCCGCCGGTAGCCGGCACTACAAAAACATCGGTGTTGCCATCGTACTGCCCGGTGAAGGCGATCATGCTGCCATCCGCAGAAAATACAGGGTTGGATTCAGAACCATCGCTTGCAGTTATTCTCCTGGGATAGGAACCATCTCTGTTAGCCACCCATAAGTCTTCGGCATAAATAAATGCAATCGCATTTTTGCTGATGGTGGGCTGCCAAAGCAACCTCGTATCGTTGATATTTTGTGCAATCAGTGTAGAACTGAGTAACAGTCCTAAAGTTGCTGTCAGGCAAGAGCGAATCTGTGTCATGATGAAAGAGTTTACGTAAAAGAGTAAATGCTGGTTATTTAACTGGCTTCTGGCACGGCTATTTTGGGCTGGTTTTCAAAGTGAATCAGGACCGGCTAATGAATGTACTTACAATTGTACGAAAAATAATATGTTCGCTTAATAAAAATGAGGAATGCCTGTTGTTGCCTGATAACAGCCTCTAACATTCCGTAAATAAAATGGGCGAAACAATGGTTTCACCCACACCTGATCTCAGCATAAAGTTAGCCGTGGGTGTGCATAAAAAAGTGCACAAGCGGTGCAAAACAACTAAACGAAATACTTGGAAATAAGGCTTACAATTTTGTAGGTTTACTATGCAATTCAGAAGTAAAAACGTAAAAGTTTAGATTACTGAAAAGTAAAAAAGCATCGGGTTAGTAAGTGTAAAGGCTTAGGCAGATACAGAGATTAACTTGGTGCTTTTTGTTTCTTTGCTTTTTGCCCCCGGCATAACCGGGCCATACATAAAAAGAAGCCCGTAAGCTTCTTTTTTTATTTGAGATATGCAGCAACTAATCTACCTGTAGTCCCCAGCTTCTTCCCTTTTCGGTGGCGGGTAGCCCTTCTTTAATCCATTGTGCCGGTTTAGCACCTTTTAAGTAGTAATCAAAAAACTGGCTCAACCTCACGGAAAGATCTTTTCGATTTTTTCTCTCAACGAGATTATGATCCTCCCCATTGTATTGCAGCATCCATACTTTTTTGTCAAGTCTTTTTAGAGCTGTAAAAAATTCTATGCCCTGGTACCAGGGTACAGATCCATCGGCGTCGTTGTGCATCATTAAGAGTGGTGTGTTCACTTTATCTGCAACAAAGAGCGGAGAATTTTTTATATAAAGATCCGGGCGCTGCCACAGCGTAGCACCTATCCTGCTTTGGGTTTTTTCATACTGAAACTGCCTGTTGATCCCGGCTCCCCAGCGAATACCTCCATAAGCACTCGTCATATTGGCAACCGGTGCTCCCGCTCCAGCTGCACGAAACATATTGGTTTTGGTAATAAGGTAAGCCACCTGGTAGCCACCCCAACTTTGACCTTGAATACCCATTTTGGTGCTGTCTACAAAAGGCATTTTAGATAAATGCCTGGCAGCACTCACTACGCTGTTGTAAGCGCTCTGACCCGGTTCGCCGGTTTTATAATAAATGTTGGGGTCAAACACAAGGTAGCCGTTGCTCACAAAATACGGGATGTTGATGGTGGAGGCACTTGGTGCCGGAGCCCTGTAGTTATAAAGGTTATCAGAATTACGCTCGTAAAAATAGAATACAACCGGATACTTCTTTTTGGGATCAAAATTTTCTGGTTTGAACAAAATTCCTTCGCTCATTTTTCCATCTAACATTTTCCATTTAACCAGTTCTGATGTGAACCAGTTGTAATCTTTTTGTTGTGCTGCAATATTGGTAACGGCCACGCCCCCGGCAAGGCTGCTGCCATAATACAATTCTGAGCTGGAGGGAGTTGCTTTCTGCCACAGGTATTGGTCTGCAGCCCTGGCTTTTAGAACCGGTCCGCTTGAGTAGGCCCCCATTTCTAACCTGGCAGGTACACCGGCCTCCCCCGCTTTGTGCAAAAAGTAACCCGCATGCTTATCAAACTTGTTCAAAGCACTCAAAAGTATGGGCTCGCCGTTTTCAATAAATCGTTTTTCGGGATCAAGGGAAACGTAACCGAAATCGATCTTTTGCTGGCGACCATACCCAAGCGTCAAATTTTGCGGCTGCTCTTCACCGTTAGGGTCTAACTTCCAGATGTCGAATTCGTCTTTGATCAAAAAATACTGATCAGCACTCATCCAGCCGATGGTACCTGCCGCCCTCGGAAAATCCGGTACATCATTCTCTGTATCATACAAAGGCACCGGTATTTTTTGAGAAATATTCTTAATGCTGCCAGCTGCTATATTGTAAGTAAAATATTGTTGCAACTTTGGGTCGTACCAATATACATAGTTACCCCGGGGCGAAGCCGTGTAATTACCAAAGCTGTTATTTTTAATGAGCGTGCGCTCACCGGTAGTGGTATTAACGACGTAGGCAGTGGATTTTGTACGGCCTTCCCACTGCTGGGAACTACGGTTGCCCTTGGTACTCTCGGCCAGCACCCAGGCTGCATTGCCTTCGTCTACCAACGATATGTTTTCTGCATCCTCACTTCCTAGTTGCACTATTTGATTGGTGCCTGGTCTGGCTACAGCCAGGTAACTTCTGCGTTGTTCCTGCGTGAGTTGCTTTAATTGTTGCGGCTGCAAGTAGTCGTCGTTGTAATGCCACACATCCAGCCGGGCTAGTTCAAAATCTACCAGGGTGGTATCCCTTGCTGGTTGAACAGGAGCAGTACCAAAATAAAGTTGCTGACCGTTCTGACTGAAGCGGAGTGTTGCATACTCACTTACGGTGTTACCTATACGCATTCCCGGGGTGTGCTTATCTGCTAAAATTGATGCTGTGTCTTTCCCAGGTGCCCAATGCCATAGCCGGTAAAATTTTTGCAACGCTTTGCTGCTGCTATCTCGCTCTGCTACAAATGCAAGTTGTTTACCAGCCTCGTCAAACACAAAATTTTTGGCATCGTTCAGGCCACTCATAATGGTATCTGCAATACCGGTTTTTAAATCGTACAGCAGCACCTGCGCCCTGCTATTGGTATCCTTGGTATTTTTTGTAGTTTTAATATACAACAGACTTCCTTTTTCATCAAAGCCGTAGTCGCTCACCAACTTAAATGAACGGTTGGTATTGGTAACCAGGTTTTTTACCAGGAGCTCAGTACCTTCAGAGAGAGCTGTAGCAGCAGAAGCATCATCGCCCTCCGCATCTTCTGTCATCGCATCATCTGCTTTTTTGTAAATTTCCTTCACTGCTTTTTTTGCGGCAGCCATTACTTCTTCTTTTTCTATCTTGCCTTTTACTGAGTCCAGCGAAATGCGTATCATAGAGTCGGCCAGCCTGGTAAGCATATCTATCCTTATTTTTAAACTATCTGGCAAGGCTTTTTTCCTTGCACTGTCTGGCATCGGTTTATCCAAATGATAAGCCAACCAACCGGAACCTTTTTCGGGTGTTTTGTAAGATTTGATACGTGGAATTTTTACGATACTGTCGGTGCCAAGCAACACATACACGAGGGAATCTTTCGGCATTTCATCTGGCTTTTTCTTTTTAATTTTCGCCTGTCGTGTATCCTGGTAGGGCGGTTTTATTTTTACAACGGCAAAACGGCTGTCTTGAGTAATTGCAGCATTGTAGCCCCTGGCGATCTTTTTTGTGTAGCCGGTTTTAATGTTTTGGATCATCATTTCTCCATCTCCCTCCTGTGGATTGATGGCATACACAATGAAATTTCCATCATTGCTTATCAGCCTTTCACCTACAGACTTCCAGCCGTCGTACAGGTCATGGGTGAGGGCCTTTTTGCTTTGGCCAATAGCCAGGCTCGTGAGCAATAGAAGCGCCGGCAGTAAAATTTTTCTCATAAATGCTTTGGTTGGTTTTGAAACTTGAACACTCAAAGCTATTAAATGGAGCTCAACTTTCTACAGGTGGAAGTTTCCTTTTATTTTTTTCGATTTTATTTAGAAGCCATATAGAAATTACCAACCATATAACGCCCAGCGAAAAGCCAGCCATTACATCAGTAAAATAATGAACCCGTAAATAAATACGGCTGCTACCCACTATGAGCGTAGTGGCTAGTAAGCAGGCAATGATAATGCCCTTGAGGATTTTATTTTCAACTTTGTTGTATACAAGATAAATGAGCAGGCCAAAGAAAGTAAAACTCATAAAAGCATGCCCACTCGGGAAGCTATAGCCCGAAGCTGCCTTTAACAGCGGTGTAAGAGGCCGCGGCCGGCTGAATAAAAGCTTTAACCCAAACATGACCAGCAGACTGGAAAAAGCAACTGAAAAAGTTTTAATGGCAAACCAGGTATCCCGTCTCATAAAATATGCTACGGCTATTATCAGGAGATTGGCGGGTACTAAAAAATAGTGTCCCCCAAGGAAAGTAAAAGCTTCCATTACCCCGGTGAGCCCGGGCGAGGTGATGCCTCTGAAGAAATCGAAAACGGTATCATCAAGACCGTTTGCCTTATGCACAAAAACTTTTCGAACCAGGAATATCACTAAAAAAAAGGAAGTAAAAAATGCTGCAAGGATGATGAACATTTCAAGGCTGAGAACTTTGATTGTATTGAACGTTTTGACCGCCTTACTTTTCACCCACTTATTCATACTTATATCTTTAATGAAAACAGTTCAAGGCCAGAAGCTTTACCTTTTAGCTCTACCACACCCAGGCTCTCCGTTTGCCAGAGCTCCAGGTCTCCGCAATCTACAAAATCCTTAGACACAATAAATTTTTGATTGAGCTCATTACAAGCACTTCTTATCCTGGCTGTAGTGTTCATCGTATCTCCGCTCATAGCCAGGTCTCTTTTTATCACACCTATTTCTCCCACCGTTACATCGCCCACGTGTATCCCCACCCTAAACTCTGGTATGATATCGAAGCGACGGCGAAAACTTTCGCTGTTTTTTTGAATATTCTTTCTTGCTTCGATAACGGCACGCAACGAATTTTTTGCATTTTTTTTATTGTAAAGCCAGGATACTACAATTTCATCGCCTACGTATTGGTAGATGATGCCACCATGCTCAATCAAACCCATAGAAATGTGAAAGATAAAATCCCGGATAAAAATGAAATACTTTTCGTGGCCCAGCTTTTCGGCTATGGGTGTAGAATCTTTTAAATCTAAAAACATTACTATGCGGTTCTCGATTTTCGGCGTCAGGTATTTGCCCGCTAAAATATCGAAGAACACGCCGGGTGAATATTTATCGTTGATCTCAATGTACAGTTGTGTTACCACAAATAATACGATCCAGTAAAGGGTTCGCTTGAGAAGCCAGTTTAAACGAAGTGTTTCATTTACGAAAGTATGTAGGGAATCTTGTGTAGAAAGACCGATGATAAACTTATTGTCTACAAAGTGAACCAGAAACGTCATTAGCAGCGCCGCCAATAACAGGATAAACGTCTTAGCTATAAAGTTTATCCAAAGCGAGCTATCTCTGAAAATACCCCGCAGTGTGAACACGAACAGGTAGCCCATTATCAGGCTCATTAAAAAAACAAGACATGTTCTTACCAGCAAAGAAAGCGGGCTGTTGAGAAACTGATAGTTGTTTAATAATGAAACGATGATATCGATGAGCGTCCAGAAAATTGCGATATACAGTACCCGCCGAAAGCGGTATTTGCTAACGCCCGAAAAAATAGAATAAGAAGTACCGGAACTTAACATGCGTTGGTTTGTAGGTAGGTGTATAATTCGTTTTGAGCATTGTGCGCTTCACCTGTTATTGGTATGGGTTGCTGTTCCATATTGGGCAACAGCATCACAGCCTTGGTGTTATCTGCCCACTGGATGCTGAAGTAGTCTAAAATTTGCTGATGGCACCGGGCATCCTTTAATTTTATACAAACCTCAATGCGTCGCCTTAGGTTGCGGGTCATTAAATCTGATGAGCCCATAATGGCAACTGCATCTTCGCCGGCACCAAAAATAAACAGCCGGCTGTGTTCGAGATACCGGTCCACGATCCTTTTGATGCTGATGGTTTCACTTTTACCCGGCACCCCGGGTATGAGGCAACAAATACTTCTCACAATCAGTTGCACTTGCACACCAGCCTGGCTGGCGGCATATAAAAGGTTGATAAAGTAAGGTTCTTCGAGGTTGTTTACCTTGATGCGAATGAGGGCAGGCAAGCCTTTTTTGGCTTTCTTCACTTCCCGTTCTATGAGTTTTTCAAAATCGGGAATAAGATTAAACTGAGATACGTAGAGATCTTTAAAGGCAAGCCCGGCTTTTACCGGGTCTGCTTTTTTCTTTTGCATAAACTGTATCAGTTTATTCAACTCGTTTGCTATGCCCTCATCCGTTGTCATGAGCACATGATCTGTATAAAAACTGGCAGTGGTCTCATTAAAATTTCCGGTGCTGAGCACAGAGTAGCAGGTTGTTTTTTCGTTCACTCTTTTTTTTACGAGCGCAATTTTAGAATGCACTTTAATAGAGGGATCGCTGTAAATAAGCCTTACACCGGCTTGTTTCATTACCCTGCTCCATTTTATATTGTTGGCTTCATCAAACCTGGCTTTTAGTTCTATAAAGGCCGTAACTTTCTTACCATTTTTTGCCGCACTAATGAGTGCATTCACAATATGCGATTCTGTAGCTACCCTGTATAAAGTGATGTAAATTTCGGTAACATCTACATCTATAGCTGCCTGGTTAAAAAAGCTAAGCACCGGCATGTAAGAATGGTAAGGCAAATGGAGTAGGACATCTTGCTGACGAATAGAATTAAAAATATCGCCGTCTACGGTGGATGGGGGGCATAAAATTCTTTTCTTTTTTTGAAAGTGCAGGGAACTGTCAAACGAGGGAAACGTAAACAAGTCGCTCAGGTTATGGTATCTCCCACCTTCAAAAAGATCGTCTACACTGATCTTAAACATACTGGTGAGAAACAACTTCAAATTGGCAGGCATGCCTTTTTCAAACAAAAAGCGGGAAGCCACTCCCTTCTCTCTTTTAGATAATTTTTTTTCTATCGTATCCAAAAGATCGCTGCTGTAATCATCATCCAGGTTTATCTCGGCATTGCGGTTAAATTTTATACTGTAGAGCCCCTCCACTTGTTGTCCCGGAAAAAGAAAGCCAATATTTTCCCGGATGATATCGTCAATAAAAACTACATACCGTGTACCATCTATTTCTGCCAACTCAAAAAAGCGTTGCAACTTTTTAGATGGTATGTTCACAATCACATGATAGATGCTCGATTTTAAATTATCCTTAATGGTTGCAATGAGATACAACTGGTTGTTCTCAGGTTGAAAATCGTGACTGGTTTCTACTCCCAGAAATATGGGCTGAATAAAGGAGAGTACGCTTGAGAGAAATATTTCCCTTACTTCTAATTTGTGTGCTTCTAAAATTGGCTGGTTGTAGTATAAAGAAATTTTATGTTCTGCCAGTGCCGGTAGCAACTGCTCATGCAGTATGGAACCAAACTCGTTTAGCTGGTTGTTAATGTTGCCCTGTACCATTTCGGCAATGTCTGCCTCGCCCATGATGGCTTCTTTCTTTCTTGTTTTTTTATCCAGCTTGGAAAGCGCCATCACAGCCGGATACCTTACCCTAAAAAACTCATCGAGGTTCGAGGAAAAAATAGCCAGGAACTTTAGACGTTCGTATAATGGAACATCCGGATTTCTTGCTTCCTGCAAAACCCGGTGGTTAAAGCCAAGCCAACTGATATCTCTGTTAAAAATCATAATTTGAAATTAAAAGGGAGACCCACCAGTGTTAGAAGCTGCAGTTTCAACCGGAGCCCCTGAATTAATAACGGCTGCCACGCAAAAGGCGAGCACGGATATAATTATACCAAACATGAACAGGTTGTAGGCGATACGAATCAGGCGATATTTTTTACCCAACACGGCTCCCAAATTATAAATATCCTGAATGATGGAACTGTATAAGTAGTCCGGGTCATTCATCATGGTGCGCATGGCATTCTCATAATTCTCCATGGGCATTTTGTGAAAATTACCAAAAAAAAGCAGGTTGGTTTTTTTATTCTGTACGTCCTCTTCTGCAAAAGTACCGGCACTTACTTTGGGCCTTGTAGCAAGGATGGCTACAATGATGGTAGCTACAGACGTGGCCAAAAAGGTGATGGCAGGAATAGTCAGATACGGGTCTGTAGATAATTTTCGCAGCAGCACACTCAGTATAAGAGAAATAATAATGGCGTTTACAGATATAAGAATGTTTGCTTTATTATCGGCCATTTCACTTAACTGGATGTGGTTGGTAGAAGTAAGCCTAAGCATGGTTTGCATACCCTTTGTGGTACCTTGCTTTTCATCCAGCATGGGCATCTCCATTTCGTTGGTCTGGCTGCCCAGCGGGGCATCTGCTTTTTCTTGTTTATCGGCGTGCGATTTGCCTTCCTTTTTTGCCTTTTTTTCTTCTGTCTTCTTATGTAGCTTTTTCATGTTTGTGGCTTTTTTCTCGTTTAATAAATCCTTGCAATAGCTGGTGTAAAATGTATGCGCTTCTAACATGGCAAGCGTTTGCTCCCGTAGGTCATCTATCTCAAGGGGCTTTTTACTCAGGTACTGAAACTCCTGGTAAACCAATTTATTGCTGTCTTTAAAATCTTTGGTTCCAAAATGGTAGGTGTCTGCATCACATAAAATTTCCTGCAGTAAGTTTAGAGGGTTACGGGGAGCACGGGTTGCCATGATACACCCGGCTGCCTGCTGTATCAAAATTTCATCCAGGCCATGTGTTTGCAAAAACTCTTGCATTAGTTCAACACTCTTTACCTCGTGCATGGCAGGTTCTACAAACAAATAGCCTGTATCGTGAAACCAGGCAGCTACGAAAAGTATAAGCATTTCCTCGTCGTTCAGTTCGTAGTGGCCGGCTATTTCATTGGCTCTGTCCACCACTGTTTTTGTGTGCTCCAGGGTATGAAAACTGTGCTTGTCTGAGGCATGTTCTTCAAACAGGGCCGTAACATGACTGGCTATTTTTTTATACACTGCAGCATACTGGTCTGTTTCCATTATGTAATTTAAAAAGTGAGATTAAATTTAGTACCGAGGGTAAAATTGAATAACCGGCTTTCTTCGGACACAGCAACGGTAGCAGAAATCATGATTAGGTTAAATGGCACAAAGTAGAGACCACCCCCGTAAGAGTTATGCCACTTTTTGGATTTTTGAAAGGGTGCCCAAACCCTTCCGATATCAAAGAAACCCAATAGGCCCACATCGCCGGGTAATACCGCCGACTTTGATTTAAAAAGCTTGTAACGCATTTCGGCGCTGCTATACAACATGGAAGATCCAGAGAAACGGTTCTTAAAATATCCCCTCAAATAATTATTTGCGCCGAGATTCAAGGCCTGGAAATACTCTACATTATCGTTAAACACATAACCTCCCCCAAATCTCAGCACGGTAGAAACCCTACTCAGGTCAGACACCTTCGCATAAATTGTCATATCTGATTGTATCCGGGAAAACTTGCCGCTGTTGCCATTAAGCCCACGAAGCGACTTATATTCTGTAAACCAGGTAATGCCCCTGGAGGGAAACACTTCGTTATCTATGTAAACAATATCGAGCCTGGTTTTTAACCCAAGGTAGGATTTGGGGCTGTAAATGCTTGCAGAGTCAAGCCCTTGCGCACCAGGGTTACCCAAAATCCTTGTTTTATTGTCTTCATATTTATCCCAATAGTGATAAAAAGTGGGACCCGCAGATAAACTTAAAATATCGTTGTAACGCTTACGCACGAGCAGGTCTGCCTCCACATATTTATAACGCACCCGGTAATAAGGTATTTTTAAATCTTTATTAAACGGGGTTTCGTTTCCAATACCAAAAAAATTGTTGAGCGTGGGGTTTACAAAATCTGCATTCAACAAGAGGTCATTTTTTGCAAGTACCTGGTTAAATTCTCCCCGGTACTTAACCTGGTAAGCTTTGCCGTTAGCCGGTGCCACCAGGGTGGTAAGTTTTTGATCGGTAGCATAAGGCACTTTTCTAAACCCGTAGGTGCGGGAGTGGAAGCCAAGTCCCAACAGCAAACCATCTTCACTGTTGAAACCAAAATTCAACATAGGAAACCCAAGTTGCCTATACTGAAAACCGTTGCTTTTGTAATCCAGTACTTTCACATCTGAACTGAGTTGGTTGCTCGTTCTACGGCTGTTCAGGATTACATTTTTTTCCGTAGAAAGATCGTACAAATAATTGCGCACATTTCCTTGCAGGTTAAAGCTGTCTTCGCCCTTGCCGCCTATTATCCTAACCCTGATGGGCGACACCACATTGGAGTCTATCTTAAACTTATCGTTACCGTTAAGGCCGAATAACCTGATTTCTTTTGTAACGGCAGGATCGAAACTCCTATGATAAGCTATCAGAGAAGAATCGTTGTCTATTTCCTTTCTGTAAACTGAGAGTTTTAAATTTTTATCATCCTGTGAGAGGAGAAAAAGCTCCTCCTCATTGCTGCCAGTCACTGTCACTTCACGGGAGATAAACTTGTAATAATCTACTGATTGCTTTGCAAGATCTGCTCTGCGGCTCTTTAATTTTTTGGCAATTTTATCGGCCATCAAAGGTTTGATTGCAGCCGGATATTTAGATACTGCTTCGCTAATCACCTGATCATTCAATTTGTACACTACACTGTCCGTAATGCTTCTCCAGGTATTTTCTTCAATCCCATTCAGGAAGAAACGATCAAAATCCCTGGCAACAAAATTGAGCCCTTTTAAGTCTGTGATGTTTTTATCAAAGCCTTGTAAAAATCTCATGCGTTGCCGAGACAGGTATTTAAGCAGCAACCCGTCTGAATTGAAGAAAGCTTGGTCACGGTCACGGGGTACCGCAATGTAGAGTTTGCCAATACCGGTATCTTGAGTTCCCCACTTCCATTGATCTGCATGGCGGTCAAAATCTCCAATGAGCATATCTAACAAGCGGGCTGTAAGTACCCCTTGCTGGTCTATTTTATCGTTGTTTTCTTCGTACAATTTGTTGGTCACCTTGCTGGTGCTTTTGGTATCTGCTTCGGGCACGGGATCCCTATCTTCCAGCAGCACTACTTTATTGGCAAACAATGCCCTGTATTTGCCCAGGGCAGGGTCATCAGGCACAAAGAAAAACCTGGAGTCGGCATGAGGCACTCCCAGGGCCTTTGCCAAAGTGGGTACAATTAAAGGAGCATAAGGATCACTTGCCGAAATCATATCTTCCACAACATCTTGTGCCATGGTGCCCCTTAAGTTTTGAGGGAGGGCCTTTTCGGGATCCTTTTCTATGGTGCGCAGGCTCCACTCCTTGCCATTTTTATCTGCAAGTTTTAATGACTTTGTTTGCTTACCTCCACCTAAACTCAAAATTTTAAAGCCCCCCTGCTCTTTGCTTATATTAAAAACCTTCAGGCTTACAGGCTCGCTCCACACCTTCCGGTAATTTTTTCCAAAAAACAATTGCGCAAACTTTTTTTCTTTCTTGTACTTATCAGATGCGGAAATAACCACACTGTCTTTAAAAACATATTCCACCTTGCGAGCGGTGTCTTTCACTTCTGGTTCCAATACTTTAGAAAAATCTACAAGCTGGTTGCTATATAAAATTTTTGTTGAGTCACCATCCATTCCATAAAAATTGATGTACACTTTTTTGCTTTTGGTAATGCTAAGGGTAGCGAAACCCTTGTCTGGTGCAGCGAACTCCGATTTCTTAGATTTAGAAACCCTGTTACTTTTGCAGCCACTCCCACTTACTATGTAGTTGTATCCACTGTCTTTAATTAGTTGCAGGGTATGCTCGTGGCCACTCATGTAAATCACATTGGGATGGCTTTTGATGATAGGCTCTATTTCTCTTATCATAGCCTGGTATAGCGGATGCTTCAGATCCTGAGCCGTGCCAAAAACCGCCCTGGTAAGTGGATAAGCCGAGCCAACAACGGGTAGGGGAATGTAAAGGCCTGGCTTTGCATCTGTGAGGGGGAAAATGTGTTGTTTCAACGTAAAAAAACCACCGTGGGGGCCATAGGTTCTAAAGGGATGATGGGTAGCAAACAATACCAGTTTATCAGCATTATCTGAAAGAACCTCTTCCAAAGCGGTTAAAAACTCTGCCTTGGTTTTGTAAGGACAATCAGATTCTACACCGGGCTTATCGTTTTCCTGCAACCACCATTGGCTATCCATCATTACCAGCGTTACGTCGTCGGTTATTTTTACCGCCTCAGGGCCGGGGCAACCATCTCTCGGCAGCATTTTCACATTGTTGTTCCCCAAAATATCAATATAAGACTGCACCCTTAGGATAGATTCGTAGCCAGCCTCGCTTCCATTTGCCCAGTCATGATTACCGGGTATAAAATATACAGATGCATCTGATTTGCCGGCAATTCGAATCTGAGAATCCAAAGGTGCTTTTGCTGTCTCATAGTTGGGCACAGAGTTGTCTGGCAGACCGGTTTTGTAAAGATTATCGCCAAGATACACGACGGTCGTCTTGCGGTCCATCTTTACGAGTTTTCTTGCCGCATCCACCACCGGGTGACGACCATTGGTTAGCTCCCCTGCGTCGCCAATGAGCAATACGGTTGCCTGCAGAGAATCCTGGGCAAAAACTAATTTTTGACAACCAGCCAATATCATACAAATCAAAAACCTTTTAATAAACATTATTTCTTTTTATTTTTTAAAATCAGGAGGTTGGCGTGCCCTTCAAGAAAAACCTCGTTAGATATAATTAAATCGCCAGCGGGGGTAAAGCTAATGCCTTCAGGTTGTTTATAAATCTTAGGGTTAAGCTTGTACAATTCTTTAAATGTGCCGGTGCTATCTAGTATAACAATTACTTTTTCTATAGAGCTCACCACGTAGAGATCTTTGGTAACCGGGTTTATGGCGGCAGCAGAGGCTTTAAGCGCAAGCTTATCATCCTTTATTCTTTTTGCAATCGGAGCCATCTGGATGGTTGTGTGCCCGGTGTATGTGAGATTTACGGGATCAAAAACAAAGCTTGAAATTTTACTCTTCTTATCGTCTTCGCATTCCTTACAAAGGATGACTATCTTCCCTGCATCTTCGTAAATAGACTCAAACTCATTGGTATTTTTGCCGGAAGTAACAGAAAACTCTGACTTTTCTGTATGAATGCTGTCACCATTAAAATTGATGCTCACTACATCTCCGTTGCTCACCAACGCATAAAAAGTGCTGTCTATTAAAACAAGGTCTTCAAAATCTCTTTGCTTGTCAAATACCCATTCGCTGGTTTTAGAAGGATTCATGATTGGAATTTTAAAAAGAATTCCATCTTCGTCTATAACCCCAAAAACGCTGGTGTCTTTTGGATAATAGGCAAGACCAGATATCTCATCAAGGTATTCAGGCAGATCTATGACTGTGGGTTTCGCAAAATCATACATTTCAGAATTCTCATACTTCTCTTTATCCTTTTTTGCGCTGGTGCAGCTCAAGGCGAGTACTAGAACGCATACAGCAAAAAAGCCGAAGCGGTGGTGGAGTTTAAGAGGGCTCATAATATCTGGTGTAAAGTTCTTAGTTAATTCAAAGGATATGCCATTAACATAGAGTGTGTTACACCTTACTATGCAAATGGGTGTGTAGAAATATTTCCCCGTGTATTTATGTTTCGTCTTCCTGGAAGCCCCAATCAGTTTTTAATTGTTGCAAATGACTGTCTCCTAGCTGGGTTTCATCGTAATGGCCGGCCATCTTTTTTTGCCGGTATGCCTCGTAAAGGGTAACTGCGCAGGCAACAGAAATATTCAGTGATTGAATAATGCCGACTTGCGGAATGATAAAATTTCCGTCGGAGAGTGCGATCGTTTCCTCAGACACACCATTGTGCTCGTTACCAAAAACAAGTGCCACTTTTTGAGTAAGATCAAGCTCATGCATGCCCACTGCATCGGCACTTAAATGAGTGGTATATATTTTATCAAAGTTTTTCCGAAGGTCAGCAAAACACAATTTAATATCTGTGTACTGGTGCACGGTAAGCCACTTTGCAGCACTCGAGGAACTTCGGGCTCCCCAACTTTTATGCTTGGGGATGTGGGTGTTCAAAATGTAAATGTCCTGGATGCCTACAGCATCGCAGGTACGCATTACCGCAGAAATGTTATGGGGATCGTGCACGTTTTCTAAAAGCAGTGTAAGCCCCGGCTGGCGCTTACTCAACACATCGTTCAATCTTTTACTTCTCTCTGGTGTCATGCTGCGAAAATGATTATAAACTGGTTCCTTTCAAAATTTTTTTTATCTCTGCCAGATCGCTGTTTAGTATACTCGCTTCCCGTGAAACTTCTTCAGTACCGTACAAGATACAGGCCTTCGCCAAGGGAAATACATATTGCAGAACATGTATCCATTTTGAAGGGTAGCAAACAAGGCATAGTGAAACTTGGTACAGTTTTTAATAAGTTAATGTTATCTAAACTTAAAACAAACAATATGACACCAATCATTACAGTAATTATTACCCTCGTTGTAGTAGGCCTTATTCTTTACCTGATCAACCGTTACATCCCGATGGCATCATCCATCAAGTCTATCTTAAATGTGGTGGTTATCATCCTTGTTATTATCTGGTTGCTCCGTGTTTTCGGTATCTGGGGCAATGGTGCAGGCATCTAAACAACTGGTCAAAATAAAATTTCCTGTGTAGTCAGAACCTGGCTGCGCAGGAGATTATTTTATCATTCTCTGATGGCGCTCCTTTAAAATGTCCTCCACATCTTTTAGCGTACAACCTTTTGCCTGCAACAATATGAGGTAGTGAAACAACAGGTCTGCTGCTTCTCCCAAAAACAATTCCTTGTTATCGTCCTTGGCTTCTATCACCAGTTCTACGGCTTCCTCCCCTACCTTCTGAGCAATTTTATTAATCCCTTTTTCAAATAATGAATGCGTGTAGGAGCCAGCTTCCTTTTGCACACGACGTTGCTGTATGACTGTTTCTAATTTCGGCAAAAAGTAATCTGAATCGTTGGTCTCATTCCAGCAGGTATCTGCCCCTGTGTGACAGGTTGGCCCCATGGGTATAGCTTTTATCAACAACGTATCCTTGTCGCAATCTACCATAATGCTTTTGAGCAAAAGAGAATTACCACTCTCTTCTCCTTTGGTCCATAACCTGTTTTTACTGCGGCTGAAAAAAGTTACCTGTTGCAAAGCCTGCGTTTTTTCCAGGGCAGCTGCATCCATAAAGCCTAACATCAGCACTTTGTTGGTTACGTCGTCTTGCACGATGGCCGGTACCAGACCATCCGCATATTTTGTGAAATCAATTTCCATGCTGTTTGATTTTTTCTTTGAGCGTATTTATTAAATCTTCCTGCTTTTGCTGCAGCCTATCGCTGCGATCGTTGGAACGTTGTTGCGTTTTATTTTTTAACCATATACCTACTGCGGTAGAGACAATGATTATAAAAATTATGAGTCCGACCATACTTTGTCATATTCTGATTTGCACAAAAGACTTCAAATAATTCTTTAAATCGGGAATCTCTATTTCTTTGTAATGAAAAATACTCGCAGCCAAAGCTGCATCTGCATTTCCTTTTTCAAATACTTCTTTAAAATGTTCTACCGAACCGGCACCACCGCTCGCTATCACAGGCACTGGCAGGCTATTGGCAAGTGTAGCCGTGATGTCTAAAGCAAAACCGTTTTTAGTGCCATCGTTGTTCATGCTGGTCAATAGAATTTCCCCGGCACCCAGCGCCACTGCTTGCCGTGCCCAGTCAATTGTTTTGGTCTCCGTTTTTGTTCTTCCCCCATTTAAATAAACATACCATTCGCCATCTGCTTCTTTTTTTGTATCAATGGCCAGCACTACACACTGCGAACCAAAAGCTGCACTGAGTTCAGACAAGAGTGCCGGATTTTTAAAGGCGGCTGTGTTCACAGAAATTTTATCGGCACCGTTTTGCAACAACAGCGCTACATCCTCTACAGAACTGATACCACCACCTACGGTAAAAGGTATGTTGATATTGACAGCAATCCGTTTCACAAGTTCTACCAGTGTTTTTCTCTTCTCCACCGTGGCGGTAATATCTAAAAAAACCAATTCATCTGCACCTTGTTCAGAATACAGCATGGCCAGTTCTACCGGGTCGCCGGCATCTCTTATACTTTCAAAGTTGATGCCTTTTACGGTGCGCCCATCTTTGATATCGAGGCAGGGTATAATACGTTTGGTTAACAAGCTGCTGTTTTTAAGAATTGATGAGGGAAAGTTCTTTAAGGGTAACCCGGTTTTCGTAAATGGCTTTACCAATGATAGCGCCGCTGCAACCAATTTCTTTCAGCGCCTTCACATCTTTAATACTGCTTACACCACCACTTGCTACAAGATGGATGTCCGGGTAGTCAGACAATATTTTTTTATAGAGATCGATGGCAGGGCCTTCCAGCACCCCGTCTTTTGAAATATCGGTACAAAATATATTTGTCACGCCCAGGCCGAGCATGTTTGCAATGAACGCTGTGATGTCAATACCGGTATCTTCCAGCCAACCAGCGATTTTTATTTTTTCATCCAGCACATCCGCACCAATCAAAAATTTATCAGCCCCGAATTCCATCAGCCATTCTTCCAGCAATTCCGGATGCTTTACTGCAAGGCTACCAATGGTAACCATGGCGGCACCAGCTTCAAAAATATTTCCTACATCGTTGATGTTTTTTACCCCTCCGCCAAAATCGATAGTAAGTGACGTGGCTGTGGCAACATCCTCCAGCACTTTCAGGTTTACAATCTTACCTGCCTTGGCTCCATCCAGATCTACAATGTGCACACGCTCCAGGCCTGCAGCTTCAAACTGTTTGGCTACTTCTACAGGATTCTCATTGTAAATTTTCTGTTGTGCATAATCGCCCTTTGTAAGACGTACGCATTTTCCGTCTATGATATCAATTGCTGGTATAATTTTCATATGATCTCCATAAAATTCTTTAAAATAGTCTCGCCCACTTTACCTGATTTTTCCGGGTGAAACTGTACCGCATAAAAATTATTTTTTTGCAGCGCAGCACTGTAAGGTAGGATGTAATCTGTTGTAGCCACCGTATCTGCACTCACGGCTGCATAATAACTGTGAACGGTGTACACATATTCTTCTTCATTCAATCCATCAAAAAGTACCGACTTGTAATCGTAGATGTTATTCCACCCAATTTGTGGAATCTTATATTCTGCGGATTCAAAGAGTTTAATCTCCGTATCAAAAATACCCAGGCACTTGGTATCCCCTTCGGCAGAATGGTTGCACAAGAGTTGCATGCCCAGGCATATGCCCAGCACAGGTTGTTTTAAAGATGCAATCACATTATCCAGGTTTCTTTCCCTTAAATATTCCATAGCCGCATTGGCATGGCCCACGCCAGGAAAAATCACTTTGTCTGCCTGGCGAATTTGGGTTTCATCGTCTGTAACCACAGACTCCACTCCTATCCTTTGCAAGGCATATTGAACGCTTTGCACATTGCCTGCATTGTACTTTATAATGGCAATGGAGCCCCTGGAGCCCCTGTCCCCTAAAGGGAAACTTAGATTGTAAGTCTCTTTGCTAAATATTTCTTCTTTTATACTCATCAGTTAATTAATAGTCTTATAAATTATTGCGCTCCTCAAAGTCCCCTTAAGGAGAACTAAGTTTGTCAGTTTCTTTGTTAAAGAAATCTTCTTTTATACTCATGAGTTAATTAATAGTCTTATAAATTATTGCGCTCCTCAAAGTCCCCTTTAGGAGAACTTAGTTTGTCAGTTTCTTTG
>JANPJW010000265.1:0-1972 GCA_031425715.1 Chitinophagaceae bacterium
ACATCTGCCATATTAAAAGTGAGAGAACACCGCAAATCGGAGAAATTTACCGAGGTAAATTTTTTAGTGGATAGTGGGGCAATATATAGCCTGGTGCCCGGGAAAATTTTAGATCAATTAGAGATTGAACCTTACAGGGAAATGAGTTTTTCTCTTGCAGATGGAACAACATTAAAAAGAAGGGTGTGCAGTGCCTATTTTGAATCCCGATTGCTATCGGGAGGAGAAGGTGGACCAGCGCCTGTGGTGTATGGAGAAGAAGGAGATGAACCTTTATTAGGTGCAACAACACTCGAATCTTTGGGTCTTGTTTTAAATCCTTTTACCCGGACATTACATCCTATGCGAATGCTTATGGCCAATCTGAAAAAATGAAAGTTCTTTTTACGATATTATCTTTTGTATTTGGATTCTCCGTATTTGGTCAATCAACAGACGAAATCAAAGTAACCCAAACAATGAAAGAGTTTCACGAGGCGCTGGTGAAAAAGAATACTGTTTCTATCAACCAACAAACGGATAAGGCACTGACTTATGGCCATAGCAATGGCTGGGTAGAAACAAAAAATGAGATGATTAAAAACCTGGAAAGTGGTTACGTAGCTTACCAGTCTTTTAAAGAAGACAGTATTTCAATTAGCCTTAATGGCAATGTGGCCAGCGCAAGATTTATAGCAGACATCAATGCTACCTTAAATAACAGAGCTACTGCCTATTATCTGAAAGTGCTGGAAGTTTGGTTGAAAAAAGGCAACAGGTGGGTACTGTTTGCAAGGCAGTCAATAAGAATCGATTAAAACAGAATATAAAATATCAATCCTTCTTTTTAAAGAAGCACTAAGTGGTTTATATGGCAAAAAAATTATTATTAGCAAACGCACACATTCCAGGCATCAAAGGCTACGAGGTTTACCGCAGAGAAGGTGGTTATCGCAGTGTAGAGAAAGCCCTCAAAATGTCTGAAGCAGAAGTGGTGGAAGAGGTTAAGAAAAGTGGTCTTCGTGGCCGCGGTGGTGCAGGTTTTCCTGCAGGTATGAAATGGAGTTTTATAGCCAAGCCAGAAGGCGTGCCCCGTCACCTGGTGGTAAACGCCGATGAAAGCGAACCCGGAACTTTTAAGGATCGTTACCTCATGGAGTTTATCCCTCATCTTTTGATTGAGGGTATGATCGTTTCATCCTATGCTCTGGGCAGTAACACCAGCTACATTTACATACGAGGCGAGTACGATTGGGTTACCGATATTTTGGAAGAAGCCATTGCAGAAGCAAGGCAGGCTGGCTGGTTGGGAAAAAACATCCAGGGCAGCGGTTTCGATTGCGAAATTTATGTGCATCGTGGAGCCGGCGCTTATATATGTGGAGAGGAAACAGCGCTAATAGAAAGTTTGGAAGGCAAGCGGGGTAACCCAAGAATAAAGCCGCCGTTCCCCGCTGTAAAAGGGGTGTGGGACAGGCCAACCGTGGTAAACAATGTGGAAACAATTGCTGCAGTAGTGCCCATCATCAATGATGGCGGCGAGGCATACGCTCAAATTGGTGTGGGTAAAAGCACAGGGACAAAATTGATTTCCGCCTGCGGCAATATTAACAAGCCAGGTGTGTATGAAATTGATATGACCATCAGCGTAGAAGAATTTATTTACAGCGATGAGTGGTGTGGTGGCATAGCCAATGGTAAAAAATTAAAGGCTTGCATACCAGGTGGGTCATCCGTACCTATTCTGCCAGCCAATTTATTGCTCACCACAGCCAAGGGCGAAAAAAGAATGATGAACTATGAGAGCCTGAGCGACGGCGGTTTTGCAACCGGGAGCATGATGGGTAGTGGCGGTTTTATAGTGTTAGACGAAGATCAATGTATTGTAAAAAATACCTATACCCTGGCAAGATTTTACCGCCACGAAAGTTGCGGGCAATGCAGCCCCTGCCGGGAAGGTACCGGCTGGATGGAAAAGATTCTTTACGGCATA
>JANPJW010000266.1:0-1807 GCA_031425715.1 Chitinophagaceae bacterium
CCGGTTTTGCCAAGAGTGAAACTTGCCAGGAAATTGAATGTGAATGGCGCCAGCAAGTAGTAACCAAAAAGTGCACCCGTAAAGAAACAGAGTGACACATAAAAGATGCTCCCCTGTCCGTATCTTTTTTCCTTATCAGAAAGGGCAGGTTTTATAAAGCGCCAGAGCTCCCAGAAGATATAGGGAAAAGCAACAATTAAACCGCCAATCATCGCTATGTTTATAGCAGATGTAAATGTTCCGTTTACCTCCGTAACCTGGAAATTGATTTTTACAGCCGGCATGCAAAGACTGTTGCCAAGATGAAGCCAGTTACCAAAACGGCAAAGTGCGCCGTAAGTAAAAAAGGTTTCGTTTGCCGGCGCAAGTATAATGTTATCATACACCCAATCCACGCAAACAAAAATGGTAATGGCCGCAACCAGCCAAACAATAACGCTGCGTATGATATGCCAGCGTAATTCTTCAATGTGGTCAAAAAAGGTCATCTCCACCTGCTCATCTACTTCACGACCTTTGCCTGATATAATGCGGCCAAAAAAAGTCTTTCTTTCAGTTGCTGTAGTAGCCAATTTTTTATGTTGAGTTTAGATAATGTAACAGTAAAAGTCTGGCAGCAAAAATAGAACTCTTTTAGCATTTGGTTGCCATCCAGTTGTAACAGGTTATTAATGCGCCTAACTTCTTAATGGTCAATGCCTTTTAAGCAAGGGAAAGAAATAGAATTGCTTCAACAGGAAGATTTACGTAATAAAAAGACGAGTGGTTTATTGGTAGAAAGGGCTTATCATCAAATAAACCACCACACCGGTTACAGCCACATAAAACCATAACGGCCAAATTATCCGAACCAGCTTTTTGTGTTTTTCATATTCGCCAGTTAATGCCCGATAAGCTGCAAATAAAATGAAGGGAAGACCAATAGCAGCGAGGGGAATATGGGTGAGTAAAATTAAAAAGTAAAAAGTTTTTGCAATGCCTTCACCTCCAAATTTTGTTTCGCCTGCAAACAAATGATGAGCAATGTAAGACACCAGGAACAGTACAGACAAAACCATCGCAGTAAGCATAATTTTTTTGTGGAGCTCATAGTTTTGTTGCTTTACAGCCCACAATCCGGAGAGCAAAAGCAGTGCAACCATCCCGTTGATTATTGCATTGGCTAGCGCAAATACATGAACATCAAAGGACATCTGAACCTGACCAGCTAAATTGTATTTGCCAAGTATTGAAACAACAGCAAACACTATCAATGAAAATATTCCAATTAGCCATTTTGCTTTTGCGTCGTTTTTTTGTAGGGAAGGTGTTAGCATAGTACTTGTTGTGTTGATATTATGGTTGATGCAGCTGTTGAAGCTTGCGATATGTTACACTTCACGATGTCTTTTAGTTGAAAGCCCGACTCAATACTGAATTGACTTTTTTTCAGCAACACTTTGTAATCAATGAGATGGGCGTTTTCTCAATCCGAAAAATTACTTCTGAGGTTAACATCGCATTTCTATCTTAGCTTCTGCCAAAAAGTTCATTCAAGAATTCGGTGAAACTCCTCTTTTTTCTTTTTTCCAGCATTAATAGCGGAATGTCTTTTACAAGTTGCTGCTGTTTGGTACTATCGAAACCGTTGTAAAAACCTCTTACAACACGGTCACGATCCAGCAAAAAGAAATTAAAAGTGTGAATAAATGCCGTATCAACACCAGGGTCCGCAATATTTGCCTTCAACTCATTTAGGGCAAAATCATATGTTTCCTTTTTATTACCGGTTAGAAACCACCAGCTATCGTGGTTGTAAGTAAACCTG